>NZ_LGCW01000320.1:0-36292 GCF_001279365.1 Streptomyces sp. NRRL F-5755
GCGGCGGCGGGGGGCGCGGTGACCGGGCGTTCGCAGGGCTGTTTCCGAGGCCGGCTCCGAGGCCGCTTTTCAGGCCGCTTCCGAGGCCGTTTCCGTGGCCCGCTTCAAGGCCGTTTCCGACGCCGGGCCCGGTGCCGCGTCCGGGCGGCGCGGCTCCGGTGTGCTTCCTCGCGGTGCCGTGTGATCGCGTTGTCGGTGGTCTCTGCCAAAGTGGTGGGGTCGGCCCGTTTCCGGCAGGTCCGGGCGGGCAGCACCGACGTGGGACGACGAGGACGAGGGAGACCTGGTGAACGTGCTCTTTCCGGCGCTGAGCGATGCGTCGCCGCAGCCCGCACTGCGCTTCGGCGAGCGTGCGCTCAGCTACCGTCAACTGGCCGCGGTGGCGGGCCGCCTCGCCGACCGCCTGGGCAACGCGCCCCGGGTGGCCGTCTGGGCCACCCCCACGCTGGAGACCGCCGTCGCCGTGATGGGCGCGCTGCTCGCCGGAGTGCCCGCCGTGCCCGTCAACCCGAAGATCGGCGAGAGCGAGCTGGCCCACATCGTCTCGGACAGCGGCCCCTCGCTCGTACTGGCCGAGCCGGACGCCGAGCTGCCCGGCGCGCTGGCCGCGCTCCCCCGCCTCGACGTGGACCTGTCCGGCGCCGACGAGGAGGTGCCGCCCCTGCCGTACGAGCCGGACACCGAGTCCCCCGCCCTGATCGTCTACACGTCCGGCACGACCGGCCCGCCCAAGGGCGTCGTCATCCCCCGCCGGGCCGTCGCGCACACCCTCGACGCGCTGGCGGAAGCCTGGCAGTGGACCGCCGACGACGTACTCGTGCACGGACTGCCGCTGTTCCATGTGCACGGCCTGGTGCTGGGCGTCCTCGGGCCGCTGCGGCGCGGCGGCAGCGTGCACCACCTGGGGCGGTTCAGCACCGAGGGCGTCGCCCGGGAGCTGGCCGCGGACGGCACGATGCTGTTCGGCGTACCGACGATGTACCACCGCCTGGCCGTCGAGGCCGGGGAGAACGAGGCGCTGGCCAAGGCCCTGGGCCGGGCCCGGCTGCTGGTGTCCGGCTCGGCGGCGCTGCCGCGCAGCGACCACGACCGGCTCGCCGCGGCCGCCGGCTGCCGCGTCATCGAGCGGTACGGCATGACCGAGACCCTGATGAACACGAGCGTACGGGCCGATGGCGAGCCCGCCCCCGGCAGCGTCGGCGTGCCGCTGCCGGGGGTGTACGTCCGGCTCGTCGACGAGTCCGGCCGGGCCGTCGAGGAGAGCGACGGCGAGACGGTGGGCGAGATCCAGGTCCGCGGCCCGAACCTCTTCGTCGAGTACCTCAACCGCCCGGACGCCACCACGGCGGCCTTCGACGGCGGCTGGTTCCGTACGGGCGACATGGCGACCCGCGACGCGGCCGGCAACTACCGCATCGTGGGCCGCAAGGCCACCGACCTGATCAAGAGCGGCGGATACAAGATCGGCGCAGGCGAGATCGAGAACGCGCTGCTGGAGCACCCGGGTGTCAGCGAGGCCGCGGTGACCGGCGAGCCGGACGAGGACCTGGGCGAGCGGATCGTCGCCTGGATCGTGCCGGCGCCCACGCCCGACGGCACCCCCGGCCCGACCGCGGCCGAACTGTCCGACCACGTGGCCCGGCAGCTCGCCCCGCACAAGCGCCCGCGCGTCGTGCACTTCCTGGAGGCCCTGCCGCGCAACGACATGGGCAAGATCCTCAAGCGGGATCTCCGTGCGTAGGGACTCGCCGCCGGGCGGACCGGAGGAATCAGGCAGCTCGGGCGGAGCAGGCGGCTCGGGCGGTTCGGCCCGGGGTGGCTCGGGCGGGCCGTCGCCGCGCTGGTCCGCGCGCGAGGCGGTGGCCGTGGTGACGGAGGACTTCACCGAGTTCCCGGCGCCGGAGGCCGAGGACGCCGTGCCGCCCGCCGGCGCGCCGGAAGCCGATGACGGGCCGCTCGGCTGGGACGGATACGGCGCCGCGCGGCAGCGGGCCCGGGAGCGCACCGGCGAACGCGAGTCCGTGATCAGCGGCACCGCCCGGATCGACGGCGTACCGACCGTGCTGATCTCCTTCGAGTTCGGATTCCTCGGCGGCTCCCTCGGCGAGCGCACCGGCGACCGGCTGGTGGCCGCCTACACCCGCGCCCGTGAGCTGCGCCTGCCGGTCGTGTCGCTGATCGCCACGGGCGGCAGCCGCATGCAGGAGGGCATGCGCGCGCTCACCCAACTCCAGCGCGTGGCCGCCCAGTCCGCACTGACCCGCGCCGCGGGCCTGCCACAGATCGCCGTGGTCCGCGACCCGACGACCGGCGGCGGCTGGGCGACGCTCGGCGCGGGCGCCGATGTCGTCCTCGCCCTGCCCGGCGCGCAGATCGGCTTCGCCGGCTCACGGGTACGCCCGGCGGACGCCGACCCGTACGCGTACAGCGCCGAAGGCCAGCTGGCGGCAGGCCAGATCGACGCCATCGTCCCGCCGACCCGCTTGCGCACAACGCTCGGGCGGTGGTTGGGGCTGCTGGCGGTTGGGCATGGGGCTGCTGAGCCCGGGGCAGTTGAGCCTGGGACTACTGGGCGGCCTGTGGTTTCTGGGCCTGCGGCTTCCGGACCTACAGAGTCCCTACCTGCAGAACCCCTACCTACGAGTTCGGAACCTGCGGCTTCCGCACCTGTCGGAGCCGCGCCGCCTCCGCCCCCTCCCCCACCCCCGCACGCCCTCGGCTCCTCCGACCTCCCGGCCTCCGGCTGGGCGGCGGTGTGCGCGGCCCGTGACGAGCGGCGACCGCGCGCCGTGGTGTATCTGGACGCATACTTCGACTGGCGGGAGGAGATCAGCGGTGACCGCTGCGGCGGCACCGACACGGGCATACGCTGCGGGTTCGGCCAGCGCGGCGGGCGCACGACCGCGTTCGCCGCGCAGTGCGGTACCGCCGTGCGCCCCGCCGGGTTCCGTACAGCCGCCCGGCTGATCCGGCTGGCGGACCGGCTCGGCATACCGGTGCTCACGCTGGTGGACACACCGGGCGCGGCCAACGACCCGGACGCCGAGCGCGCCGGTGCGGGCGCGGCCATCGCGGATGTCTTCGCCGCACTGGCCTCGGTCCGTACGCCCGTCACCTCGCTGCTCATCGGCGAAGGCGGGTCCGGCGGCGCGCTGGCCCTGGCCGCGCCGGGCGCGCTGTGGGCGACGCCGGACAGCTACTTCTCCGTCATCGCCCCGGAATCCGCCGCCGCCATCCTCAAGCGCGACGCCGACGCGGTGCGCGACACGGCCGACCAACTCCGCCTGCGCCCACAGGATTTGCTGGACCTCGGCATCATCCAGGGCATCGTCCCGCCCGCCCCTTCCGAGTGACCAGGACCGTCCCCTGCGCGGCGAAGTGGTCATCGGCATGGCGTGGCCGGCGGCCACCCGGCGCGTACCGAGCCCGCGCGCGCCGGACCGGGCGTCCGGTGACGTGCAGTGCGTGTACGTGGTGCAGGGCGAGCGGGACGGCGGGCTGGGCGGGCGACTCATCGACGCGGTGCTGGACCTCGCGTACGGCTACGGACTCGAACGCGTGACGGTGCATTCCAGCGACCGCGCCGTCCGGGCGTACGCACGGCATGGATTCGGCACGTCGCCGCGCTTGCTGCAAGCCGACCTGACGCCCTGAAGCCGCTACGTCTGCGCCTTCCCTACTCCCAAACCGGGGCCGCCGGCAGCCCCCGCTCCGCGCGGGCGCGGTCGGTCAGTTCCTGGATCAGTTCGGTTTTGGCTTCGGTGTAGGTGTCGGACGAGGCGCCGGTGGCGGCCAGGGACTGTTTGAGCCGGGCGTAACGCGCGGCGTCCGCCGGATACTTGCGCAGGTGGTCGCGGAGGATGCGCTGGTTACGGGAGGGCCAGCTCTCCAGGGTGACCACGTGCAGGTGGTGGGTCCGGCGGCTGTCGTCGCCGCGCACGTACAGGAGGCGGTTGGCCATGCCGTTGTGATCGCGTCGGTAGCCGAGCCGGGACAGGGCTTCTTCGCGGGCTTCGACGGCGGCCAGCTCCTCGGCCGCGGCCATCAGATCGATGATGGGCTTGGCGGCCAGTCCGGGGACGGCGGTCGAGCCGATGTGCTCGATCTCCGTGATGGTCCCGGCCAGTGCTTCGCGTACGTCCGCGATCGCCTCGGCCGCCCGCGCGGGCCAGGCCGGGTCGTACGGGACTACCTCGATGATCCGCTCGCCCATGCGCGTCATTGTGCCACCGGCCCGGCGCCCGGCCCCCGGATTTTTCAGCGGCCCTCGACCTCCTTCCCGGCCTGTTGCAGCGCGGTGACCGCGGCGCGGATGGACGGCCGGCGGTCGGCGTCGGCGCGCCAGATGGCGTAGACGTGCCGCCGCATCGTGTGCCGTACGGGCACCACGCTCACCCCGGCGGGCACCGGCCCGCGCCCCAGGCGGGGCGCCACCGCGACGCCCAGCCCGGCCTCGATCAGCGCGAGTTGGGTGTGGTGCTCCTCGGCCATGTGCGAGAGGCGCGGCTCGATGCCCTGGCCGCGCAGGGTGAACATCAGCCAGTCGTGGCAGAACTCGCCCTGCGGCCAGGAGATCCACTCGTCGTCGGCGAAGTCCTCCAGGACGACCGAGCGGCGCCGCGCCAGGGGGTGGTCGGCCGGCATGGCCACGTCGGCCGGGTCGTCCAGGATCGGCGCCTTCGCCAGGCCTTCGGGGAGCGAGAGCGGCCGGTTGTGCCAGTCCAGGACGACACCCAGGTCGATGTCGCCGCGCACCACGCCGCGCACCGAGACGTCCGGCTCCATCTCCGTGAGCCGCGGCCGGAGTTGGGGGTGCTCGACGCGGAGCCGGGCCAGCGCTGCGGGGAACAGGCCGCGCGCCGCGGTGGGGAAGGCGCCGAGCCGCAGCTCGCCGACGGCCTGCCCGCGGTGCGCCTCCAGGTCGGCCTGGGCCAGCTCGACCTGCGAGAGGATCCGGGCGGCGTGGTCGGCCAGCAGCCGGCCGGCGTCGGTGAGCCGTACGCCGCGCCCGTTCTTGGCCAGCAGTTGCTGGCCCGCCTCCCGCTCCAGCTTGGCGAGCTGCTGGGACACGGCGGAGGTGGTGACGTGCAGCCCTTCCGCCGCCGCGCTCACCGAGCCGTGCCGGGCCACCGCACTCAGGGTGCGCAGACGATCGAGGTTCAACATGTAAGCGATGCTAAGCGATGCCTCCCATAAAATCTCGCTTGTTCTACGAAAAGGCGAGCACCATCGTAGAGGCCATGAGCACCACCACCCCTTCCCCGGCCGGCACAACTGCCCCCGCCGCGGTCCCCGCCGCCGCCTCCTCCTCCCCTCCCCCAGCGACGCGGGCCGCGCGGCGCCGCGCGCTCGACTGGCGGCTGCGGTTCGGCGTCCTGTGCCTCGTCTGGGGCTTCAGCTTTCTCTTCATCAAGGTCGGCACGCAGGGGTACGCTCCGCTCCAGGTCACCTTCGGGCGGCTGGCGTTCGGCTCGGTGGTGCTCGTCGCCGTCCTGGTGGCCAAGCGTGAGCGGCTGCCCCGCTCCGCGCGGACCTGGGGTCATCTCGCGGTCGCCGCGTTCTTCCTCAACGCCCTGCCCTTCTCCCTGTTCGCCTACGCCGAGCTGACCATCCCCTCCACGCTGGCCGGCATCTGCAACGCCAGCTCCCCGCTGTGGGGGATGGCGCTGTCGCTGGTCGCCCTCTCCGAGGACCGGCCCACCCGCCGCCGCGTCGCGGGCCTCGGGCTCGGCTTCCTGGGCGTACTGACCGTGCTCGGCGCCTGGCAGGGCTTCTCCGGCACGGATCCGGCGGGTACGGCGATGGCCCTGGGCGCGTCGCTGAGCTACCCGGTCGGCTGGATCTACGTCCGGCGCACGCTCGCCGGGGCCAAGGACTCCAACGTCGCCCTCTCCGGCACCCAGATGCTCCTCGCCACCGCCCAGGTAGGGGTGGTAACCGCGCTCTTCACCTCAATTCCGGTCTCGTTCCCCGCCGTGCCCCTGCTGGCGGTGGTCGCGCTCGGCTCCCTGGGCACCGGCTTCGCGTTCCTGTTGCAGTACGGGCTGGTGGCGGAGGTGGGCCCCACCACCGCCCAGATGGTCACCTACTTCGTGCCGGTGATCGCCACCGCGGCGGGTGTCGCGCTGCTCGGCGAACCGCTCAGCTGGAACACTCCCGTCGGCGCGTTGATCGTCCTGGCCGGCGCGGCCCTCACACAGAGCCGTCCGCGGCGGCGTGACCGGTCGCCTCGGCCGTGATCGCCCACCGTTCGTGGTCGCGCCAGACACCGTCCACGTACTGGAAGCGCGGGGAGTAGCCCTCGCGCCGGAAGCCGAGCCGTTCCACGAGCCTGGTGGACGCGGTGTTGCCCGGCTGGATGTTGGCCTCCAGCCGGTGCAGCCCCAGTGCGGTGAAGGCGTACTCGACGACGAGGCGCAGCCCTTCGGTCATATAGCCGTGCCCGGTGGTGGACGCGTAGGCGACATAGCCGAGGGCGCCGCTCTGGATACCGCCCCGCACGATGTTGTTGATGTTGATGCCGCCGACGATCGCGCCATCGGCCCGCAGGCAGACCACGAAGCCCTCATGGGTGGGCCGGTCGAACCTGGCGACGTATTCACGGAAGGCATCCGGTGTGGTCTCCCTGGCGGGGACCCACGGGCGGTGCAGCGCGGCGCTCTCCCGGTCGAGCGCCGCGATCTCCTCCCGGTCCTCGAAGGAGATATGCCGGACGGCCACCCGAGGACCACGGACAAGAAAGCTCTGATCAGGCATCGTGCGATCGTAATCAGCATCGTTTCCCTCTCTCACGGCCGTACGCGGACGTCCTCCAGCAGCGTCAGTCGTATCGGCGTGCCTCCTTCGGTGCGACGGCTGCGGCGATGGCGTCCGCCAGCTCCGGCAGTTCGTGTTCCGCGAGGCCGGAGATCGTGACGCGTATGCCGGGTGGTGAGTGCAGGCGGAAGCGGGCGCCGGGCGCTACGGCCCAGCCCGCGTGCAACAGGCGGGCGACCGCGCCGGTTTCGTCGGGCACCGGAATCCATAGGTTCATCCCGCTGCGCCCACGCGCTCGGACGCCGCGCTCCGCCAGAGCGACGATCAGGGCGTCCCGGCGCCTGCCGTAGGCGCCGGCGACCGCTTTCGGGTCCACCGCTCCCGTACGCCACAGGTGCACCACCGCGTCCTGGAGCAGATGGCTCACCCAGCCAGGACCGAGCCGCTGGCGCCCGCGCACCCGGTCCACGGTCACGGCATCGCCGGTCAGCACGGCGAGGCGCAGGTCGGGGCCGTACGCCTTGGCCGTGGAGCGGATCAGCGCCCAGTGGTCGGTGGCCGCGGCGAGCGGGTGCAGCGGGAGGTCGACGATGTCGTGGCCGTGGTCGTCCTCGATGAGCAGCACGTCCCGGTGGTCCGCCAGGACCTGCCGCAACTCCCGGGAGCGCTCGGCGCCGAGCACGGCGCCGGTCGGGTTCTGCGCCCGGTCCGTGACGACCAGCGCCCGCGCGCCTTCCCGTATCGCCCGGCCGACCTGCTCGGGCAGCGGGCCGTCGTCGTCCACCGCGACCGGCACGACCCGCAGCCCGAGTCCGGGGATGAGGTCCAGCAGGCTCCCCCAGCCCGGGTCCTCGACGGCCACCGCGTCGCCGGGGCGGAGGTGCGCGCCGAGCACGCGCTCCACCGCGTCCAGCGCGCCCGAGGTGACGGCTATGGCGCCGCTCGGCACCCCGTCGGCCTCGAAGGCGGCGCGGGCCAGCCGCTCCAGCTCCGTGGCGACCGTGGGGGCGCCGTACAGCGTGGGCTGCCGCGCGCTGCGGGCGGCAGCCGCGGCCAGTGCCTCGCCGAGGGCGGGCAGCAGGGCGGGGTCGGGGTTGCCGTCCGACGCGTCACGCACGCCGGGCGGCACGGGACCCAGCGCCGCTTCCCGCGCGGTGCTCGCCGGGCGCGGACGCACCCGGCTGCCCCGCCGGCCGGCCGTCTCGATCACGCCGCGGTCCCGCAGGGTCCGGTATGCGGACGCGACCGTGTTGGGATTGACCTCAAGATAGACGGCCAACTGCCGCATGGGGGGCAGGACTTCGCCCGGTTGGAGCTCGCCCGCACCGATGGCTCGCTCGACGCTGGCGGCAATCTCCGATGCGCGCCGCCCTTCGATCCGATACTCTCCTAGCACAAAATTCATTATGTACTAGTGCAATGGAGTTGGCAATGCCCAAGGCCCAGGACCCGTCCTTCGCCCGGACGGAGCGCACCGTGCCGACCCGCGCCCGCGAGCGCGCCGCCTACGACCACGAGACCGTGCACGCGATCCTCGACGCGGGGTACGTCTGCCATCTCGGATTCGTCCGCGACGGGGCCCCGGTCGTCCTGCCCACGCTGTACGGCCGCGTCGGCAACCGCCTCTACCTGCACGGTTCGACCGGCTCGCGTCCGCTGCGGATGGCCGGGGAGCCGGCCGGGCCGGGGCTGCCGGTGTGCGTCACGGTCACCCACGTCGACGGCCTGGTCCTGGCCAAGTCCGCTTTCCACCACTCGATCAACTACCGCAGCGTCGTCGTCCACGGCACCGCGTACCAGGTCACCGACCCGGACGAGAAGACCGCCGCGCTCGACGCCCTGGTCGACCACGTCCTGCCCGGCCGCGCGGCCGACTCCCGGCCCGCGAACGCCAAGGAACTGGCCGCCACCGCCGTCATACGCCTCGACCTGGAAGAGGTCTCCGCCAAGGTCCGCACCGGCGGCCCGAACGACGAGCCCGAGGACGAGACGCTCCCCTACTGGAGCGGCGTTCTGCCCGTCTCCCCCGTGTACGGAGCCCCCGTACCGGCCGATTCCCTCGCCCCCGGCATCGCCGAACCCGCGTACCTCTCCGCGCGCTGAAGGAGGGCAGCATGCTGATCCACCCGTGGGACGCCCCCACCGACGACGCCGAATGGCAGGACTGGCTGGCCGGGCACGACTTCGGCCAGCTCGCCGTCAACGGGCCGCCGGGCGCCCCGCCCCTCGTCCAGCCCCTGCACTTCGCCTACGACCCGGCCCGCCGCGAAGCCATCACCCACCTCGCCCGCCCCAACCCGATATGGCGGGCTCTGGAAGCCGCCCCGGCCGTGCTGCTGAGCGTGGTGGACGACTACGTGTTCATACCCGGGCCGTGGCAGGCCGCCGAAGAGGACCCGCCCGAGCACGGCGTGCCCACCAGCTTCTACGCCGCCGTACAACTCACCTGCACCGCCCACATCGTGGACGACCCGCAGGAGAAGGCCGCGCTGCTGGAACGCCAGACAGGGCACTTCCAGCCCGAGGGCGGCTCGGCGCCGGTCACCGCGGAGGGCCCGCCGTACGGACGCCGGCTGCCCGGCATCCGGGGGCTCCGGCTGGAAGTGACGGATGTACGCGCCAAGTTCAAGTACGCGGGCAAGCGGACCGAGGCCGTACAGCAGCGGATCTCGGCCCGCCTGGCCGAACGGGACGCGCCCCGCGACGCCCAGGCCCGCGCTCATCAGCAACGGAGGATGAGGGCCGGGCGGGACTGACAGCGCCGCCGGGCCCGTGGGGGGGGGAGGCCGACCGGCCTCCCCCGGCCGGATCAGCGCGCCGTCACCGGCTCCGGTGCGGCCGTACGGTCCGCCACCGCGCCCCGCGCCTCCGATACGGCCAGGCCCGCGACGGCCGCCAACAGCACGCACGTTCCCAAAACCGTGCCCGCCGTCAGCTCCTCACCGAGGAAGAGCACCGCGATCACCGCTGCGGACACCGGCTCGACCAGCGAGATCACCGACGCCGTGGCGGCACGGACGGCCGCCAGCCCCGCGAAGTACAGGCCGTAGCCCAACGCCGTCGGCACGGCGGCGATGTAGCCCATCAGCAGCAGACTGCGGCCCAGGCCGTGCGCCTGCGGCCACAGTCCTTCGGCCGCGGCCGGCGGCAGGAGGCAGAGCGCGCCGACGGCGAAGGCGCTGATGGTCGAACCGTACGGGTCGGCTGTGCCTCCGGCCCGGCCCAGGCGGCGGGTGGTCAGTGTCATCACGGCGCAGCCGCCGGCGGAGAGCAGCGCCAGGGCGACCCCGGCGGGCCGTACCGTACCGGAATCGCCGCCCCCGAGGACCAGCACCGCCAGTCCGCACAGGGCGCCCACGACCGCCAGGACACCACCGGCACCGAGCCGTTCGCCCATGGTCAGCCACGCGCCGAGTGCGATGAGGACGGGCCCGGCCCCCATGGTCACGACCGTGCCGACGGCCAGTCCGGTGTCCTCGACGGCCGCGAAGTACGCGGCCTGGAAGACGGCCAGCGCGATCCCCGTAAGGGCGATCCGCGCGACGCGGCGCCACAGCGGGTCAGGGGACGCGGCCGTACTGCGGCTTAGGGAAGAGACCGCACTGCCGGTACGACGGCGGAGCACCGCTCGTGCGGCCAGCAGCAGCACGAGGCCGCCCGCGGTGCGCCAGAAGGTGAGTGCGAGGGGGCCCAGGCCGCTGCTGCGGTAGAGGAGGGCGGCGGCCGCGCCCGCCGTACCCCAGGCGGTCGCGGCGAAGGTCACGTAGAACAGGCCCCGGCCCACGGGCAGGGCAGGGGAAGAGACACCATGCATGACTGTGCTTCTCCGGGAGTTCCGGGACGGCGCCGAGCGCCGTGAAGTGGTCGCGTGGTCCCGTATGCGGGCAGCGACGACCTGCCCGGGGACTGGCCCGGACCGGTACTTCCTCGGAGGCCGCCGCCCGCGCTAGGCGGCGGGAGGGGGCAGCACGGTCGAATGCATGATCGGCACCTTATGCGGCGGGCCGACCGGCCGACAAGGCCGGGCCGGATGCTGGACGCGTGCCGGCGGGATCAGCGATACGAGGTGCGGTCCGGCGTCGGGGCGCCCACCGAGGAGCCCCCGGCCGCGGACCCGTCCGCCCCCTTCGGAGTCGCGGACTGCGCGATGAACGCCCCGGCCAGGACGACCACCCCGCCCACGATCTGCGGCGCGGTCAGGTGCTCGTCGAGCAGCACCCAGGCCAGTACGGTCGCGATGACCGCCTCCAGGCACGCCACCACGCCCGCCACCTGCGGGGAGAGCCGGCGCACGGACAGGATGCCGGTGAGATACGCCAGCACCGTGGCGATCAGCACGATCCAGCCGAGCAGCAGGACGGCCGGCACCCGGGTCCCGGCCATGTCCGTGCTGCCGCCGAGCACCGCCCAGTCCATCTCCCAGGGCCGCGCGACCGCGGTCAGCAGCACCGCGCCGATCAGCAGCCCGTACGCGATCACGCCGAGCGGGTCCGCCGCGTCCTCGCCGTCGCTGCCGTGGTCGGAGAGTACGAAGTAGCCGACCTGGCAGCAGGCGGCGCCGAGGGCCAGGACGAGTCCGACCGGGTCGAAGCTCAGCCCCGACCACACCTCGACCACGCAGGCCAGACCGCCGACCGCCAGGACGACGCCGACGGCGGCGGCCCGGGTGACCGGCTTGCGCTGGACGAACCGGACCCAGCCGAGCACCAGCGCGGGCGCGAGGTATTCGATGAGCAGCGCGACCCCGACGGGAATACGGGACAGCGCGGCGAAGTAGCACGCCTGCACGCCCGCGACCGCGAGCAGGCCGAAGCCCAGCAGGAGGGCGGGGCGGCGCAGCAGCAGGCGCCGGTGCCGCCAGGTGACGGGCAGCATGACGAGCGCGGCGCCCGTGACGCGCAGCCAGGTGACGTGCAGCGGTTCGAGTCCCGCCGAGATCAGGGGCTTGGCGGCCACGCCGGAACCGCCGAAGGCGAAGGCGGATATCAGCGCCAGGACGAGACCGAGGTTCCTGGCCCGCGCGGGGCCATCGCCGGCCGCCGGTTTCTCCGGCCTCCCGGGCTGCCCCCAGTTCTCTTCCGTCACCGAGACGGCCTGAACCCCGGCCTGATCCCCCGTAGTCACGCGCATCGGCACATCATGGCAGGAGCCGTCAGCAGCGTCACCCCTGTTGGGCCTGTCATTCCTGGTCGGTCACGCCTGCCTGTCGTTCCTGCCTGTCATTCCTGGCGGGTCTCGCCTGCCCGGTCAGTCCTGCCCGGAGCGCTCCCCGTCCAGCCGGGCGGCCAGCCGTACGGTGTCGACCGAGGCCCGGCGCAGCACCTCGACGGCGCGCGACTCGGGGTCGTCCACGAGGGCCGCGAGGAGGTCGAGACAGGTGGCGTGGGTCGCGTACCGGGCGTGCGCGCGGTCGAGTGCGCCGTCCAGGGCGGCGGCCGCCGCGGGTGACCAGCCCGGTACGGCTCCTTCGGTCACCACCGGGACCGCCCCGGAGTCCTCGACCGTGCCGTGCCACTGGAGTCCGTATCCGATGCTGCGCTGGACGAGATAGCCGAGCAGCCGGGCGACCTGCGGCCCGCCGTCGAACGCGGCCCGTACCGACGGGTCCGACTCCAGGAGTCCGTGCAGCAGGTGGGCGGTGTCCACCTGGCGATCACCGTCCCGCGTGGCCCGCCTGCGGGCTGCCGAGACCACCGACGCCAGCTCGACGGTGAGCCGCGCTTCGAGGTCGTCGTACGGAGATCCTCCTCCGCTGTTGTACGCAGTACGGTTTTGCACAGTCCCCACCCCACCAGCCACTGTCGCCCGGAACATCCCCGGCGGGAAGCATTTGCGCATCCACCCGTGGTTGGGCGCCGCTTCGGGCGCTCTCCTCCTTGCGGAGGAGAGGGAGCATGCGAAGGGGCCATGACCGGAATGTCTCCGGCCACGGCCCCGGGCACGCTCACTCGCCATCGTCACGCCTCACCGTGGTGCGGCGGACGGCGAGCGGATCACTCATCCTCGGCGAGGATCAGGTACAGCTCCTTGCGGGCCTTGTTGACCACCGCGATGGCCTTCTCCCGCTGCTCGGGCGTACCGGTGGCCCACACCTGGCGGAACGCCTCGATCAGGCCGCCACCCGCCTTGCGGATCTCGTTCATGGCCTCCCAGTCGACGCCGCGGCCGGCCTCTTCCCAGGGGGCGTCGGCGACATTCTCCGCCTCCGCCTGTCCGGCCTCGGTGAGCGAGAAGAGCTTCTTGCCGCCCTCGCTGGCGCTGCTGATCAGCCCCTCGTCCTCCAGGAGCTGGAGGGTGGGGTACACCGAGCCGGGGCTCGGCTTCCAGGTGCCGCCACTGCGCTCGGCGATCTCCTGGATCATCTCGTAACCGTGCATCGGCCGGTCCTTCAACAGGGCCAGGATCGAGGCGCGCACATCGCCGCGGCGGGCCCGGCCGCGCGGCCCGCCGCCGCGGCCCCGGCCGCCGAACGGCGGACCGCCGAAGGGGGGTCCGAACGGTCCGAACGCGGCGCGCCGCCCCTCGAACCGTCCTTCGTGGTCGCCCCAGCCGCCCCGTCGACCGTGGCCGTGCTGTCCGTGCTGCTCGTGTCCATGGGAACGCATGACAACGCTCCTTTCTCGTCTTCTTGCCGTCTTGTCGGCACTGCATCTTTGATCACTCGCGACATCACTTTGATCGTTCGCGATGCTTCAACGATATATCGGAACTGTTCGGCTGACAAGGCTCGTGGTCCGACACGCCCGTCCGGCACCGGCGCGCGTTGCTCCCGGCCCTGGAAAAGTGCTGGTCAGCGGAGGCGGCCGAACGGGCGGTACGCGCAGTGCACCAGCGCTGGTTCGAGCCGCAACGGACGACGGCACCACGGAGGAGAGCTGGTCACGGGGCACCCGGGTGTTCCGGCGGCGCGACGGCGAGTGGCAGAGGGTCCACCAGCACGTCTCGTATCCGTACGACCTGGAGGCCAGCAAGGCGCGGCCCGTTCTTCGGCCGTGACCCGTCGAAAACCGTTTCCCGCGGCGCGCGGGCGGCGGCTAGCCTCCCTGGGCACGCGATCCTGAGGAGCGGACATGCCCGGTGCGCCGAGTCTGTGGCGCGACCGTGATTTCCGCAGTCTCTGGGCAGGGCAGGCCGCCTCCCAGTTCGGGGAGCGCACCAGTCAGGTGGTGCTACCGCTCATCGCCGTGCTGGCACTCGGCGCGGACGCCACCCGGCTCGGTGTGCTGCGTGCGGTCGAACAAGCGCCGGTTCTGCTGCTGTCGCTCTTCGTCGGTGCCTGGGTGGACCGCCGGCGGTCCCGTGACGTCATGGTGGGGGCGGACCTGGGCCGGGCCGTCGCGCTGGCCATCGTCCTCGGCTCGTACCTGCTCGGTGTCCTCGGCTTGCCGACGCTCATCGTCGCCGCCTTCGTCGTCGGCGTCCTGAGCGTCTTCTTCGACGTGGCGTACCAGACGTCCCTCGTACGCCTGGTCAGGCCCGATCAGCTGGCGCAGGGCAACAGCGCGCTGGAGGGCAGCCGGTCCGCGGCGCAGACCGGCGGGCCCGCGCTCGGCGGGGCACTGGTGTCGCTGGTGTCGGCGCCCTTCGCCGCCGCGGCCGGCGCGTTCTTCTTCGCGCTGTCCTTCCTGTCGATACGCCGTATCCGCCGCTGCGAGCCGATCCCCGGACACATCGGGCGCCCCACCCGTGTCCGGCACCGGATTCACGAGGGCCTCCGGCTCGTCTTCGGCCACCCCGTATTGCGGGCCGTGTGCCTGGCCTCCGCAGCGTTCCAGTTCTTCTTCGCGGCCATGATGACCGTCTACCTGCTCTTTTTGCCGCGTGAGCTGCATCTGTCGGCCACTGCCGTCGGTTTGGCGCTGGCGGCGACGGGCCCGGGGGCGGTCGCGGGGTCACTGCTGTCGGCGCGGCTGCCGAAACGATACGGCTACGGCGTCGTCCTGGTGCTCTCGGCGGCTCTCGCCGACGGCGTGCTGCTCTGCGTGCCGGCGCTGCACGGCTCCGGCCCCGGCACGGTCTTCGCCCTCGTGGGCGTCAACTTCCTCTTCGGCGCGCTCAGTCAGCTGGTGAACGTCACCATGATGTCCGTACGGCAGGCCGTCACCCCCGTGCCCGTGCAAGGCCGGGTCGTCGCCACGGTCAACTGCGTCGGCATGGGGCTGGCCCCGCTCGGTTCGCTGCTCGGCGGGCGGCTGGCCGACCAGTGGGGGCTGCGCACCGCGCTGCTGGTGGCCGTCGTCGGGCTGTCGCTGTCCCCGTTGTGCATGGCGCTTTCGCCGCTGGCGCGCCTAGGAAAGGGCCTCGTGAGCAGCTCTCTCCCGCCGGCTACCGACACCACGCCCGCCTAGGGCGCTTCCGACGGCTCAGCCCTGCCCCAGGTACCCCGCCAGGGCGCTGCGGCTGCGCTGGAGATCGTCGATGCGCTCGTCCGTGGCCTCCAGGGCCTGGCTCAGGATGGCCTGCACGTCGACGCACATCTCGAACTCCGGCTGCTCGCCCCGGGCGCACGGGAGTACGGCGCGGATCACCTCGGTGGTGAGCCCCGCTTCCAGCAGGGCGCGTACCTGGCGGACGGTCAGGAGCGTGTCGTCGTCGTAGTAGCGGTAGCCGTTCGGGCCGCGCCGCGCCTCCAGCAGACCCTGCTCTTCGTAGTACCGCAGCAGGCGCGGGCTGACTCCGGTACGCCGGGACAACTCCCCGATCAGCATGTGCCCCGTCCCATCCGAGGTTGACCTTCCCATTGATGTGAACCCTTAACGTCTCGTGCGGCAGCGGACATTCCGCGACCCGCCGTACCCCACCGGTCCACTGCTGTTCCCTTCCTTTCGTTTCCGTACCGCTGGAGTGAGGACATGACCTCTTTCGCCGTTCACCGTAATGGCCAGGCCGCGACCACCGACGACCTGGCGCCGCTCGCCTTCGCGGGCTACGCGCACTTCACCGCCATGCAGGTGCGCGGCGGCCGGGTCCGGGGCCTCGACCTCCACCTGGAGCGGCTGCGGTCCGCTTCGCTGGAGCTCTTCGGGCGGGCGGTGCCGGACGACCAGGTGCGGGCCTACCTGCGGACGGCGTTGGAGGCCGGGCCGGACGATGTGTCGCTGATGGCCTTCGTGTACGCGCCCGGGGGCGGGTTCGCCGCGTTCGGGGCCGATGTGCGGCTCGACGTCCTCGTACGTACGGACCCGGCCGCGTCCGCCCCGGCGGGACCGCTGGCGCTTACCACCGTCGAGCACGAGCGCGCCCTTCCGGCCGTGAAGCACGTCGGCGAGGTCTCCAAGAAGTACTTCCTCCGCCAGGCCGCCGGCCAGGGCTTCGACGACGCCGCCTTCGTCGACCGCAGGGGCCGTCTCAGCGAGGCGACGATCTGGAACCTGGCCTTCTGGGACGGCACCTCGGTGGTGTGGCCCGCGGCCGAGATGCTGACCGGCACCACGATGGGCATCGTCCGGCGGCAGCTGGACCGGCTCGGCGTCCCCCAGCGCGTCCAGGAGGTCACCCTCGCCGACGTGCCGGGGCTGGCCGGCGCCGTGGTCATGAACTCCTGGACGCCGGGCGTGGCCGTACACCGGATCGACTCCGTGTCCGTACCGGAAGCACCGGACTTCCTGGAACTGCTGCACCGGGCGTACGAGGCGGAGCCGCTGACCGCGCCCTGAGAGGAGGGACGGGCGACCGGTCACGACGGGCGGGGCGCCGGTGTGCCGCCGCCCCGCCCGTATCCAAAACCAGTCCACTTATCCGCGATTGGCCTTACAGGCGACCGAAGCGGCCCTCCTAGACTCCCCGCTATGAGGATCCGCATCGTTGACGCCTTCACCGACCGCCCCTTCGGCGGCAACCCCGCCGGAGTCGTGCTGTTCGACGCCGCCGGTTTCCCCGACACCGCCTGGCTCCAGCAGGTCGCCGCCGAGGTCAACCTCTCCGAGACCGCCTTCGCCCACCCGCTCCCCGCGGGCGGGGACGCCGACTGGGCCCTGCGCTGGCTCACCCCGGCCGCCGAGGTGAACCTCTGCGGGCATGCCACTTTGGCCACCGCGCACGTCCTGCACACCACCGGTGCCGCCACCGGCACGGTCCGCTTCGCCACCCGCAGCGGTGTGCTGACGACGACGGCCGACGACAGCGGCGCCATCACCATGGACTTCCCGACGGCCCCGCTGACCCCGGTCGAGGTGCCGCCGGTCGTGGCCGAGGCGCTGGGCACGGAGATCCTCGGCGCGTACGACACCGGTGCGAACCTCGGCGACCTCCTCGTCGAGCTGGCCGACGAGAAGTCCGTACGGGCGCTGGAGCCGGACTTCGCGGCCCTCGCCTCACCGGGCGGCCGCGGTGTGATCGCCACCGCCGCGGCCGAAGCGGCCGACCGTGGCTACGACTTCGTCAGCCGCGGCTTCTTCCCCGCCGTCGGCATCGACGAGGACCCGGTGACGGGCAGCACCCACACCGCCCTCGCGCCGTTCTGGTCGGCCCGGCTGGGCCGTGACACGCTCGTCGGCCACCAGGGCCCGGCGCGCCGCACCGGCCTCGTCCGCACCACGCTGCGCGGCGACCGTACGCTGCTGACCGGCTCGGCCGTCACCGTCATCGACGGCGAACTGCTCACCGCACCCTGAGACTCCTCGCCACGCCCTGGGAACGGGGGCAGGGCAACGGGGGGCGAGGATCGGGCGGGGGCCGGGCCGTGTGGCCCGGCCCCCGGGCCGCACGTCCTCACGCCGTCGGCAGCCACCCCACCTTCCCCGCCAGCACCGCGTACCCCACGAACGCCACGGTGTCGATCAGCGCGTGCGCGGCGACCAGCGGGCCGACGCGTCCCCAGCGCCGGTACAGCAGTACGAAGATCACGCCCATGACCATGTTGCCGACGAGGCCGCCGATGCCCTGGTAGAGGTGGTACGAGCCGCGCAGCACCGCGCTCGCCGCCAGCGCCGCCACCGGGGTCCACCCCAGCTGCCCCAGCCGCCGCAGCAGATAGCCGACGACGATGACCTCTTCGACCACGGCGTTCTGCACGGCCGAGGCGACCAGTACCGGCACCTTCCACCACACGCCCGGCAGCGCCTCCGGCACGACCGTGAGGTTGAAGCCCGCCGCCCGCGCGCCGAGGTACAGCAACAGGCCGCTGCCGCCGATGACCGCCGCCACACAGATGCCGCGGCTCAGGTCGAATCCGGGCCTGCGCCGGTCGAGGCCGACCGCCCGCAGGCCCCCGGCCCGCTCGCGCAGCAGCAGATGCGCCACCAGCGCCACGGGGACGAGCGCGGTGGCGATGCCGAACAGCTGCCACGTCAGATCGAGCCACGGGCGGCCCGGCGCCTGCGAGGAGTTCATCATCGCGGCCTGGTCCTTGAGGCCGCCCGGTTTGGTCAGCGACCCGATGAAGCTGATGAGCGCCGACACGCCGCTGGCGCCGAGCGAGAGCGCCAGGACCAGCAGTGTCTCGTTGCGCAGGAGCCGCCGCGGCAGCCCGCCGTCCGCGCCGTCCCCCCGGCCTCCGTCCGGCTCCTGCCGCCCCCGGCCCGGGGATCCCGCACCGGTCACGGGACTCGCGTCCGACTGCACAGCTGCCTCCAGTTCCGCACTACGACGTTCCGCACCACCGCGGTGTCCCACCACCGCGGTCCGCCGGTCGGTGCTTCCGCGCTGGAACGTCATAGCTTGCCCGACGCCGGCCGCGGCGAGCGGTACGGGGGCGCCGGGCCGTCCCGGAGGGCCCCGGCGGCGGCAGGCGGAATCGCGTCGGAACGCGGCACATCGTTGACGGACGAGAACCAGCCGTATCCGGCCGTATGCGCAGGCGACCGCGCCCCTCAGCCCCGCCCCGCCGCCACCGGCCCGGGCGCCCACTCGACGGGCCATGCGTGCACCGGCTCACCCGAGTGCATCAGCTCGCTGTACCGCCGTGTCATCGCCGCCAGCGCCGCGCCCCGGTCCAGGCCGCGGCCGAGCGCGTGGTGGTACGCGGCGGTCTGCCAGGACGCCCCGTTGACGCGGCGCCGGCAGCGGGCCTCGATCACGCCGAGGTAATGGTCCCGGTCGGCCGGTTCGACGCCCCAGGCGTCCAGCCCGTCGGCGGCCATCGGCAGCAGTTCCTGGCGCACCAGGCGTACGGCGGGAATCTCGGCGAGCCCGCCGGACCGGCCGCGGGGCCACTTCACTACGGCGTCGATGCCCCGGCGGCACGCGGTGTCGAAGTTCTCGGCCGCGGCGGCGAACGGCAGGCGGGTCCACACCGGCCGCTGCTCCTCGGCCAGCGTCCGTACCAGCCCGTAGTAGAAGGCCGTGTTGGCGATGACGTCGGTGACGGTGGGTCCGGCGGGCAGGACCCGGTTCTCGACCCTGAGGTGCGGGACGCCGTCGGCCACGCCGTAGACCGGGCGGTTCCAGCGGTAGACGGTGCCGTTGTGCAGGACCAGTTCGGCCAGGCTCGGTATGCCGCCCTCGTCCAGTACGGCCAGGGGTTCCTCGTCCGAGCGGATCGGCAGCAGCGGCGGGAAGAAGCGCAGGTTCTCCTCGAACAGGTCGTACGGGGCGTCGATCCAGCGCTCACCGAACCAGGTGCGCGGGCGTACCCCCTGGGCCCGCAGCTCCGGCGGGCGCACGTCGGTGGCCTGCTGGAAGACCGGGGGGCGGGATTCGCGCCACAGTTCGCGGCCGAAGACGAACGGCGAGTTGGCGCCGACCGCTATCTGTACGGCGGCGATGGCCTGGGCCGAGTTCCAGACCGCGGGGAAGCGGCCCGGGGTGACCTGGAGGTGCAGTTGCACGGAGGTGCAGGCGGCCTCCGGCGCTATGGAGGCCGAGGTGGAGACCAGCCGTTCCACGCCCTCCAGCTCGATCTGGAAGTCCTCGCCGCGCGCGGCCCGCATCTGGTCGTTCAGCAGGACGTAGCGGTCGATCTCGGAGAGGTTGGAGGCGACCAGGTCCTCGGCGGCCAGGGTCGGCAGAATGCCGATCATCACGATGCGGGCGGCCACCTCGGCCGCCTTGCGGTCGGCATAGCCCAGGCCGGTGCGGAGTTCTTCGGCGAGTTGATCGAGGACCCGTCCGGACAACCGGTGCGGCAGAATATTGACTTCCAGATTGCACTGGGCCAGTTCGGTCTGGAAATCGCGGCTCGCGATGCGCTCCAGGACCTGCGAGTTCATCATCCGCGGCAGCCCGTCGGGACCGGCGAGATTCAATTCGATCTCCAGCCCCATCAGGTTCTTGGGGCGGTCGAACCGCTTCTCGTCCAGGAGTCTCCGCAATCCCGCCAGACACTCCCGCAGCTTTCTTCGATAGCGTTGCGGATCGGTGAGGTCGATCCCGCCCGCCGCAACCTTCTCCCCCATCGAAGCGTCCCTTCCTCGTGACGACGGGCCCGGCCCGGCGGGCCTCCCGGGCCCCGCCATGGCGCCCGGGTCCGCCGGTCTCCCCGGCGGCGCCAGGGGATCGCGCTACGGTCGATGATGCCCGGCAATCCGATCGATAACGCCTCGGACATGCGCCGGAACCGATAGGCTCGATCAGACACGAAGGCTGGCACATTCCGAGGGCATACCGTCTGGTTCGACAGACCGGATCGGCGGTTGGCGGTAAACGCCGCCGAGATCCGGAAAAAGACCGTCCGGATCCGGCCTACCGTGTTCACGACGGAATACGAGGCAGTCGCGCCGGGCACCGCACAAAGGCGCCGAAAACACCTCTCCGGCCGGTCCGGATTCCGCCTTGCCGACAATCTCCGGAGCGGCTAGACGAAACACTTGGTGAACACACGTCGTATAAACTCCGTTGACGAGGCAGAGAGTTGGCGCCCAGCGTCGCGGTGTTCCACCGGGGCTGCGGCAAAGCGGCTGACCCCGCCGGGCCGACGTCCCCGATCGGCCATGTACTGGCGCTCTGTCCCCGACGCTGACGACGACGTCCGCACTTGCCCAGCACCACCGTGTCTCCCAAGTGAGAGGCGACCCACCATGCCGCTGCATGTTCCCCCTGCCCCCGCGCCCGCCCTCCGCAGCGTCCTCGCCGCCCTCGGTTCCCCCACCGCCGTGCGTGAGGCCCGCACCCCCGCCCTCCGTGCCCACCAGGGCCCCCTCGCCCCCGAACTCCCCTTGCCCGTCCATGTGTTGGACGATGTCAGCCACCCCGCCGGACCGCCCCGCACCCGGCTGGCCGGCTGGCGCTTCCTGATTCGCGACGGTGAACGCGCCGTGGCGACCGCGGAGGCGATGCTCACCGCGGACGGCTGGGCCTTCTCGCATTTCTGCGAGGGCCCCTACGTCACATCGACCGAACGGGCACTGCGTCAGGCGGAGTCCGTACCGACCCCGTACCAGCCCCGGCTGCTGTCCGTGCCGGAGCTGTACATGCTCACTTTGTGGCTGCACCACGACGTCGGTGCCGACGGCGCCGAGGGCGTGCCCGCGCCGGGCGACGTCCTCGTACCACTGGCGCCGGCCCCGCCGGGCATCGCGGCGCACCGGCCGCACCGGGTGGCGGATCTGCTGCCCCGGCTGACTCTGCGCCTGGCCCCGGTACCACTGCTGGGGTCACCGGCCTGAGGCTCCGCAGGGGGTTCTCCGCGGCGAGCGGCCGGCGTCGTACCACCGCAACCGCGCACAGATGCACACCGTTCCACAGGTTCGCGCCCCGCGCCCTTTTGGACGCGGGGCGCTCCGCTGCGCTCACCCACGCGGAGTACGCGGCCGGGTCGCTCCCAACGCCCCGGCAACGTCCCGTACTTGAAATGAACCGACCGCACGGGTGATGCGTCATTATCTAGTGAGTGCCGCTGCAGCCAAATCCCTGCGGAATCCGGCCCGTGGGGCAACACTGGTATCGACCTACTGAAACGGGGGAGCGGCCATGAGCATCGCGTCGAGCCGCAGGACGAATCAGACCACATCGCAGCGAAAGATCTCATCCATGTGCCAGCATCAACCACCGTGCCCGACCGCAGACTCCGCCGACCGGGAGGCCGCCCATCTTGTGGCGCACCACCCGGAGCAGGGCTGGAGCCTGCTGTGCAACGGTGTCCTCCTGTTCGAGGACACCGGTGAACTGCTGCCGGACGGCCAGGTCATCGCGCCGCACCGGGTGCTGGGCACACCGCACGTGGCCACCGCCGCCTGATCCTTCACGGGCAGCGCCGCCGCGGGCGACCGCACAACACGGCACAGAGCACCGCACAACTCAGCACAACGGACAACAGGGCCCCCGGCGTCCACGCCGAGGGCCCTTCGCATGCCGCGCCGCCGCGGGCGGCGCACCGGCGGATCAGCCGTCGTACTCCTCCAGCGGCGGGCAGGAGCAGACAAGGTTGCGGTCGCCGAACGCACCGTCGATACGGCGCACCGGCGGCCAGTACTTCTCCGCCGCCTCGACACCGGCCGGGAAGACCGCCTCCTCACGGGTGTACGGGTGCGGCCACGCGCCGCTCAGCGCCGCCGCGGTGTGCGGGGCGTTGCGCAGCGGGTTGTCGTCCTTGTCCCACTCCCCCGAGCCGACCTTGTCGATCTCCGCGCGGATCGCGATCATCGCGTCGCAGAAGCGGTCCAGTTCGGCCAGGTTCTCGCTCTCGGTCGGCTCGATCATCAGCGTCCCGGCCACCGGGAACGACATCGTCGGCGCGTGGAAGCCGTAGTCGATCAGCCGCTTGGCGACATCGTCGATGCTCACACCGGTCGCCTTGGTCAGCGGCCGTACGTCGATGATGCACTCGTGCGCGACCAGGCCGCCGGGGCCGGTGTAGAGCACAGGGTAGTGCGGCTCCAGGCGCTTGGCGATGTAGTTGGCGCCGAGCACCGCGACCTGGGTGGCGCGCTTGAGGCCCGCGCCGCCCATCAGCCGGACGTACGCCCAGGAGATGGGCAGGATGCCCGCGGAGCCCCACGGCGCCGCGGAGATGGGCCCGACGCCCGTCTCCGGGCCCGCGGTGGGCTGGAGCGGGTGGTTGGGCAGGTACGGCGCCAGGTGGGCGCGTACACCGACCGGGCCGACGCCCGGACCGCCGCCGCCGTGCGGGATGCAGAAGGTCTTGTGCAGGTTCAGGTGCGAGACGTCACCGCCGAACTTGCCCGGCTCCGCGAGCCCGACCAGCGCGTTCAGGTTGGCGCCGTCCACGTACACCTGGCCGCCCGCGTCGTGCACCGCCGCGCAGATCTGGGTGATGTGCTCCTCGAACACGCCGTGCGTGGACGGATAGGTGACCATCAGGACCGCGAGCTGGTCACGGTACTGCTCGATCTTGGCGTGCAGATCGTCCGCGTCCACCTCGCCGTCCGCGCCGGTCTTGACGACGACGACCTTCATGCCGGCCATCACGGCGCTGGCCGCGTTGGTGCCGTGCGCCGAGGAGGGGATGAGGCAGACGGTGCGCTGCTCGTCGCCGTTGGCGCGGTGGTAGGCCCGTACGGCCAGCAGCCCGGCCAGCTCGCCCTGCGAGCCGGCGTTCGGCTGGATGGAGACCTTGTCGTAACCGGTGACCGTGGCCAGCCGCTCCTCCAGCTCCGCGATCAGCGTGAGGTAGCCCTGCGCCTGCTCGACCGGCGCGAACGGGTGCAGCTGCCCGAACTCGGGCCAGGTGACCGGCTCCATCTCGGCCGTCGCGTTCAGCTTCATCGTGCAGGAGCCGAGCGGGATCATGCCGCGGTCCAGCGCGTAGTCCTTGTCCGACAGACGGCGCAGGTAGCGCAGCATGGCGGTCTCGGAGCGGTGCTGGTGGAAGACCGGGTGCGTCAGGTACGTGTCGCCGCGCAGCAGCTGCGACGGCAGCGCGTCGGCCACGGCTTCGTCCAGCCGCTCGATGTCGGCCTGGACGCCGAAGGCGCCCCACACCGCGTGCACCTGCGCGCGCCCGGTGGTCTCGTCGCAGGCCACGCCCACCAGGTCCGCGTCGACCAGGCGCAGGTTGACCCCGGCCTCGCGGGCCGCGGCGACCACCTCGGCGGCCCGGCCCGGCACCCGTACGGTCAGCGTGTCGAAGTACGCGCCGTGCACGACCTCGGCGCCGCCGGCGCGCAGGCCCTCGGCCAGGATGGCGGCGTAGCGGTGGGTACGGCGCGCGATGGCCGCGAGCCCGTCCGGGCCGTGGTAGACGGCGTACATGCCCGCCATCACCGCGAGCAGCACCTGCGCGGTGCAGATGTTGCTGGTGGCCTTCTCGCGGCGGATGTGCTGCTCGCGCGTCTGGAGGGCGAGACGGTACGCCTTGTTGCCGTCCGCGTCCACCGAGACGCCCACCAGGCGGCCGGGCAGGCTGCGGGCGAACTTCTCCCGTACGGCCATGAACCCGGCGTGCGGACCGCCGAAGCCCATCGGCACGCCGAACCGCTGGGTGGTGCCGACGGCGATGTCCGCGCCCAGCTCGCCCGGCGAGGTCAGCAGCGTGAGCGCCAGCAGGTCGGCGGCGACGGTGACGACCGCGCCCAGCTCGTGCGCCCGCTCGATCACGGCGCGGGGGTCGCGTACGGCACCGGACGCGCCGGGGTACTGGAGCAGCACGCCGAAGACGCCGCGCTCGGCCACCTCCGCCGGTATGCCGTCGGACAGGTCGGCCACCACGACCTCGACGCCGGTCGGCTCGGCGCGGGTCTCGATCACGGCGATGGTCTGCGGCAGACAGTCGGCGTCGACCAGGAAGACGCCCTCCTTGACCTTGCCCACGCGCCGCGCGAGGGCCATCGCCTCGGCGGCGGCCGTGCCCTCGTCGAGCAGCGAGGCGCCGGAGGTCGGCAGTCCGGTCAGGTCGGCGACCATGGTCTGGAAATTGAGCAGCGCCTCCAGGCGGCCCTGTGAGATCTCCGGCTGGTACGGGGTGTAGGCCGTGTACCAGGCGGGGTTCTCCATCACGTTGCGCAGGATCACCGGCGGGGTGAACGTGCCGTGGTAGCCGAGGCCGATCATCGGGGCGAGCACCTGGTTACGGTCCGCGAGCGCCCGCAGCTCGGCCAGCACCTCGGCCTCGCTGCGGCCCTGCGGCAGCCCCAGCGCCTCCGTGCTCTTGATCACGTCCGGTACGGCGGCCGCGGTGAGCTCGTCCAGCGATCCGAAACCGACCTGCGCGAGCATCTTGGCCTGGTCCTCCGGACCGGGGCCGATGTGCCGCTGCTCGAACGGGGTACCGCGTTCCAGCTCGGTCAAGGAGATGCGGTTGGTGGTCATCTGCGGGGGCCTCCTGGTCGTTTCGACCTCTGCGGGGCACCACGGCGCTGGTGCCCGGACGGCCTCCCCCTCTGTCATCGCAACCTGAGAGCTTCACCGGTTCCGCGCGCGGTACCGGCTTTCACCGTCGGTGAGGAGGGGTTCCGGCGCTGTGCCCGTCCGTGGCCCGCCCTGCTTTCCAGAGTGACCTCGTCCATGCGGTACGTGAGCCTGAGAGATTCCGGGGAGGAGTTGCTCCTTCGGCGCCCCCGCCATGATCGGCGAAGGACTCTCCCGCATGGGGTCGACAGCCGTTCGCCAGCCTACCAGCGCGGCGAACGGGCGTTCCTTCGAGTGGCCGGGGCATGAAATGTGCCGTTTGGTAGTTGTCACAAGGCAGTTGCGACCACTTGGAGGGACCGTGCAGACCGATATCGATCCCCGCAGCTTGATCGGCCGCAAGGCGTTCGACAAGAACGGAACCAAGATCGGCACCGTCGACGAGGTGTACCTGGACGATGCGACCGGAGAACCGGAATGGGCGGCCGTACGCACCGGGATCTTCAGCCGGGACGCGTTCGTGCCCCTGGAGCCCAGCGATCTGGTCGACGAGGCGCTGCACGTCCCCTACGACCGCAAGCTGATCAGGGATGCGCCGGACTTCGGGGTGGGCCGCCACCTCTCGCCGGAGCAGGAACTACAGCTCTACCACCACTACCGGCTGGACATTCCGGCCCCCGATTCCGTCTCCGGGCCCGTCCCCGGCTCGGACGCCGCACGGGCCGACACGGAGTTCGGGCGGGTGGCGGGGGCGGAGGACTGAGGGGCGGGGTGCTCCTGGGCAGCTCCCTTCTGGGCAGCTCCCTCCTGGGCGGGCCCTGCGGACGGCTCGGCCGGCGCGCCGTACGGCTCGCTCCCCCGCCCGTCCGGTGGTCCGCCCACCAGCGGCAACGGCTCGCCGGGGCGCAGCGCCGGGTCGTCGACGGGGAAGGTGCGCACCCGGCCGGGCCCGGACCACGGCTGCTCGAACCGTACGGTCACCCGGCCGACGCCGCTGCCCTGCACCCAGCCGGCGCCGTGCTCCTCATGGATCACGTCCAGCCCGGGGAGCCAGCGCCGGGGCCGCTCGGGCTCGTCGGCTGCCTCCCGGGCCGCCTCCGCCGCCACCCGGCGCTCCCGCTCGGCCTCCTCCTCGGCCGCCTTCTCCGTCGCGAGCTGGGCGAACAGGTCCTCCTGGGTGAAGTCGGCGAGCCCGGTCACGCCCACGCCCAGCAGCCGTACGCCGCCCGTCGTGTCCACCAGGTCCAGCAGCCGGGCCGCCGCCTCCCGCACCACGCCCGGGTCGTCGGTGGGTCCGCGCAGCGTCTCCGACCTGGTCAGCGTCGAGAAGTCGTAGTTGCGCACCTTGATCACGACGGTCCGGCCGGAGCGCCCGGCCGCCCGCAGCCGCTCCACGCACCGGTCCGCCAGCCGCGTCACCTCGGCCCGCACCCGCGTCCGGTCGGTCAGGTCCACGTCGAAGGTGTCCTCGACCGATATGGACTTCGCGTCCCGCTCGGCCACCACGGGCCGCTCGTCGCGGCCCAGCGCCATGGCGTACAGCCCGGTGCCGTGCGCCTTGCCCAGGAGGCGCACCAGCTCCGCCTCGCCCGCCTCCGCCGTCTCGGCGACCGTGTGGATGCCCGCCCGGCGCAGCGTCTCGGCCGTGGCGGGGCCGACGCCGGGCAGCGTACGCACCGTCATCGGGCCCAGCAGCTCCCGTTCCGTCCCCGGCTCGATGACCACCAGGCCGTCCGGCTTGGCCTGCTCGGACGCGATCTTGGCCAGCATCTTGGCCCCGGCCAGGCCCACCGACCCGGTGAGCCCCGTCGTGCGTCTGATGTCCCGCCGCAGCCGCTCCCCCACGGCCCGTACGGCCGCCGTGTCGGCCTCGGTACCGCCGGCCTCCAGGTCCACGAACGCCTCGTCCAGGCTGAGCGGCTCCACCAGCGGCGACAGCGCGTGGAGCAGTTCCATGACCTGGTCGCTCACCTGGCGGTAGAGGGTGAAGCGCGGGGTCAGATACGCGGCGTTCGGGCAGAGGCGGCGGGCCTGGGCGGTCGGCATGGCGGAGCGCACCCCGAAGACCCGGGCCTCGTACGACGCCGTGGAGACCACGCCGCGCGGGCCGATCCCGCCGACCACCACGGGCTTTCCGCGCAGGCTCGGCTTCGCCGCCTGTTCGGCGGACGCATAGAACGCATCCATGTCCAGATGCAGGATCGTCGGAGCACGTCTCACACGACCGATGCTCCCCCACACCACTGACAATCGCCCCGACCGACCCCGCCGCCCTGCCTCGGGCGCACTCCGGAATTCGCCTGAGAGGCCGTGTGCGCGCTTCAGAGGCCGCGTGCGGCTCCTGTGGCCGTTGTGTGTCTTCTGGTGCGACAGAGGCGCAGGAGACCGTCATAACGGGCGCGCGAGGAGCGCACGCGTGGATTCCGTACGTCGGGTACGCCGGATGCGCCGGGGGCACGCCGGGGCGATCAGCCTCCAGCCCCGCGGCGTACGCCCCCGCTCACCCCGCCCGGTTGCGGCGCCGCGCCAGTTCGTCGTGCGGGTTGTGCCGGACCAGCGTCTCGCCGGTGTCCACCCGCTCCCCGTGGAGCTGCGACAGCGCGCCTTCCACGTCGCGCCAGACCACGCCCACGGCGATGCCGAAGACGCCCTGTCCACCTTGGAGCAGGTCGACGACCTCATCGGGCGAGGTGCATTCGTAGACCGTCGCGCCGTCGCTCATCAGGGTCATTCTCGCCAGGTCGGACAGCCCGCGGGAGCGCAGGTGCCGGACGGCGGTGCGGATGTTCTGGAGGGAGACCCCGGTGTCCAGCAGCCGCTTGACGATCTTCAGGACGACGACGTCCCGGAAGTTGTAGAGCCGCTGGGTGCCCGACCCGTAGGCGGGCCGGACGCTCGGCTCGACGAGACCCGTACGGGCCCAGTAGTCGAGCTGGCGGTAAGTGATCCCCGCGGCCGCGCACGCCGTCGGGCCGCGGTAGCCGATGGTGTCCGCCCCGCGGTCGCCCGGTGCCCCGGCGGTCTGTGCCGGGGTGCGGTCAGCAGCCCCGGAGTGGAGCGGCAACGCCCCTTCCGCCGCCGTACCGTCGCCGGTGATTGCCACGCCGACCTCCGTCCTCCACGTCCCGGACGGGACCTGCCCTATCGACGGTATGCAGTCACTCGGGGTGCGTCAACGATCGCCGCGCTCGCCACGCCGAGTGATAATCACCTTGCGAGTGGTTTCTCGTGTCCCTGCTCGGGGAAAGGCTAATCGAATGCGCGGAAGGCACCCCTCCGCGCACCTGGCTCACTGGCTGTTGGTGCCGAAGTCCTCGGGCGAGATCTGGTCGAGGAACTCGCGGAACTTCTCCACCTCGTCCTCCTGCTCGTCCGGGATGGCGATCCCCGCGTCGTCGAGGACCCCGTCGGTCCCGTAGATCGGCGTACCGGTGCGCAGCGCCAGCGCTATGGCGTCGGACGGACGGGCGCTGACCTCGACACCACTGGCGAAGACCAGTTCGGCATAGAAGACCCCCTCGCGCAGGTCCGTGATGCGGACCTGGGTCAGTTCCTGGCCCACCGCTTCCAGCACATCCTTGAAGAGGTCGTGCGTCAGCGGCCTGGCAGGGGCCATCCCCTGCTGGGCGAAGGCGATGGCGGTGGCCTCCCCCGGCCCGATCCAAATGGGCAGGTAACGATCGCCTCCTACCTCCCGTAGGAGCACGATCGGTTGGTTGGAAGGCATTTCCACCCGGACACCCACGACATCGAGCTCGTTCACACAGCAACCCTAGGACGTGCCCGGCCGGTTTGGGTAGTCGGGCCACCCATTGCTCACGTCAGGCGGACGCGCAGGGCGGACTGGACCAGTGCAGCATGCAGCCGTACGGACAGCGTGGCCAGCTCCCTGGCCGTGGCCTCGGCATGCTGCCTGGTCTGCGGATTGCGGTGGCGGCGCAGCGGCGCCACGACCTGCTCGACCAGATTGGCCTCCCGCTCGGCCGCCGCCTTCACCGTCCGCAGATGGCGCGGTTCCAGACCGAAGCGCCCCAGCTCGGCGACGAGTTTGGCGACCGTGACGGCCTCGATGTCGTACCCGCCCCCGTCGTCCGGGACGATGAGGCCGTACGACTCCCAGTCGGCGAGCTCGGCCTCCTCGACCTCCGCGGCGGCCAGCAGCTCCGCCCGGCCTATCCGGGCGGCCGTGGGCCGGTCGGCGTCCGGCTCGCCGAGCCCCTCGAACAGCTCCCCCGCGGGCGCGGCGGGCGCCGGCAGCTGCACCTGCTCACCGCGCGCCACGGCGTCGAGATGCTCGCGGATCACTTTCAGCGGAAGATAGTGGTCACGCTGCATCCGCAGGACGGACGCCAGCCGGGCCACGTCGTCCGTGCTGAACTTCCGGTAGCCGGACGGGGTGCGCCGCGGCTCGACGAGCCCCTCGGCCTCCAGGAAACGGATCTTGGAGATGGTGACCTCGGGGAACTCGTCGCGCAGCGAGTTGAGCACCGTTCCGATGCTCATCAGCTTGCCGTCCGCGGCGGTGCCGGCCGACCCGGCACCGCCCGGCCCAGTGCGGTGCATATGCCTTCCTTGGCCGGTCAGAACCCGACGCCCCGCTGGCTCGCGTAGAAGACCAGCCGGAACTTGCCGATCTGCACCTCGTCACCGTTGGCGAGCAGGACCGAGTCGATCCGCTCACGGTTGACGTACGTGCCGTTCAGGCTGCCGACGTCGGCGACGGTGAAGGTGCCGTCCTGGCCGCGGCGGAACTCCACATGGCGACGCGAGACCGTCACGTCGTCCAGGAAGATGTCGCTCTGCGGGTGGCGGCCGGCCGTCGTCAGGTCGCCGTCCAGCAGGAAGCGGCTGCCCGAGTTCGGACCGCGGCGCACGACCAGCAGGGCCGAGCCCATCGGCAGCGCCTCGACGGCCGCCTGCGCCTCGGGGGACAGCGACGGGATCGCCGTCTGCCCGGTCGTCTCCGCGTCGTACGCCTCCAGCCCCGAGATGGAGATGGTGGAGGTCGTCTCGGAGGCACGCTCCGCCTGCGCGCCGGGGCGCAGCGGCGCTCCGCAGTTGGAGCAGAACCGGCTCGCCTCGGCGTTGCGGTGACCGCACCTCGTACAGACCGGCAAGGAAACCCCTCCACCCGTGTTCGCGGCCGACGGTCCCTGGGAACCTATGCGGCCGGACACGGAGGGGTCAACAGAACCGGCGCCGGGCGCGCCGACCTGGTCACGGAAGAGCGGGCGCTCCTGGGCGGCGCCGCTCTCCTCGGGCTGGCGCGGGGCACGGTGCTTCGCCGAGCCGGTGCCGCCCTCCTGGCGTGCGCTCTTGCCGAACAGCTTTGCAAACAACTTCACGGGCGATTCCCCTTGAACGAAACAGACCCGCCCGTGGGGCAGGACGAACCCTCGATGCACACACCGGCCGATCCGGACATCCGGTGAACGTCCGTGGCCTCCACACAGTTTCCACCACGCACCACCCGAACGGTGCGCCGACCCCCCGCTACCTCATGCCCGACCCGGGCCGTCCCCATTCGTGGCTCACTCACCGCGATGACGACCGAGCGTAGTCAGGCCGCTTCGCCTCCCGCAAGGCATCCACGATGATCTTCTCGTCACGGCTCACCGACACTGTGGCCTGCTCCTTTTCCAAAGTCTGCACCACTCCGCCCGGGATGTTCAGGGCGGGCTCCAGGTCCTCGGGCTTGCCGATCACCTTGAAGCGGTACGGCTGGGCGACCCGCTTGCCGTCCACCTCCACGCCGCCACGGACGTCCGAGACATACGAACCGGCCACGATCCGTACATCGTTGATCTGGATGGCCTCGGCCCCGGCCGCCCGCAACTCCTGGATGGTGTCCAGGAGTTTGTCCGCCTCGACGGAGTGCGTCGGGTCGTTGATGGTGAGGTTGATGCCCGGCCCCTGCGCCGCCACCGTCCCCGCCAGCACGCCGAGCTGCTGCTCCTTCTCCACGGTCTGTTTACGGGCCTCCTCGGCCTGGTCCGAGCTGTTCTCCAGTTCCGTCTTCTGACCTTCCAGCCTGCGCTGCTCATCCGTCAGACGCTGCGAACGGTTGTCCAGTTCATCCAGGATGCGCACCAGATCCTCCTGTCGCGCGCCCCGTAGTGCACTGCTGTCACTGGTGGAACGTACCTGAATTGCCAGGCCGAGTCCGAGAATGAACAGCAGCAGGGCCACGATCAGTTGGGCGCGGGTCAGCCGCGGCGGCCACAGACCGGCCACCAGGCGCTGCCGCCCGGTCATCGCCGGGCCCGGCGCGCCGGGCTCCGTGGCCGGTTCCGTAGCGTCCGGCGCCCCGTCCGCGGCGTGTCCCCCGTCGGGCTTGCGCTCCGCCGCCCTGCTCTCCGGCGGCATCGGCCGGCGGTCGGCGGGCCGGTCCTGACCCGCGGAGCGCGCCGCACGGGGCTCCTCCGGGGCCCGGCCCGGCTCCGGCGCCGTACCGTCCCGCCCTGGATTCTCGTCGGTACCCATCGGCATCAGGCCCTGAAGACGTGCCGGCGGATGGCCGCGGCATTGGAGAAGATGCGGATGCCCAGTACGACGACCACACCGGTGGACAGTTGGGCGCCGACACCGAGCTTGTCGCCGAGGAAGACGATGAGCGCGGCGACCACCACGTTGGACAGGAACGAGACGACGAAGACCTTGTCGTCGAAGATGCCGTCCAGCATCGCGCGCAGACCGCCGAAGACGGCGTCCAGCGCCGCGACGACAGCGATCGGCAGGTAGGGCTCGACCACCGTCGGCACCACGGGTCGGACCACAAGCCCGACCACGACTCCCACGATGAGGCCCAGTACGGCGATCACGATGTGCCCTTCCCTGTGTCGGTGCCGCCCTGGGCACCGGCCTTCGGCTGTGCTGTACGTACGATCAAGCTGGGCGCGGGCGGCAGCGTGACCCCGTTCTCGGCGGAAATCTTCGTACGGATCCCGTAGTTCTTCTGCAGTACGTGCAAGTACTGCCCGTCCGCACTGTCCTGGAACGCGGTGGCGAGCTTGTGCCCGTCGCCGACCGCCAGCACCGTGTACGGCGGCACCAGCGGCTTGTTGTCGACCAGTATGGCCTCTCCGGCGGCTCTGATCGCCGAGAGGGACGTCAGGCGCTGCCCGTTGACGGAGACGGCCTCGGCGCCGGACGCCCAGAGGCCGTTGACGACCCGCTGCAGATCACGGTCGCGCAGCCGCCCGGTGTCCGAAAAGCCACTGCTCTCACGCGGGCCGCCGCCATTGGACTGCGCCGACTTCGCGTCGTCGACGACGAGTTTCACACCGGGCCCGGTCACCTGGGTCGAGCCGGCCAGCAGCGCGAGCAGCTCGGCCTTGTCGCCGCCGTGCTTGCGCAGCGCCTCGCGCTGGATGGCACCCACGTCGTCGCGGAGCTTGTCGACACGCTTTTGCACCGCGTCGGCGTCGGCCGTGCCGTGCTCGATGCGGCTGATCAGCTCCTCGCGCTCCTTGGCCAGGGTGGGCGCCGATATCCGCGCCTGGGCGGCACCGACCGTCACCACCACCGCGGCCAGCACCAGGCCCGCCGCCAGCCCCAACTTCGCCCGCAGCGTACGGGGAAGGCCGCGCACCCCCGCCTCGCTCTTACGGGCCGCCGCTTCCGCGTACCCGTCGTCCAGGGCGTGGTCCATGACATTGGTCAGCAGCGACATCGAGGCATCGGGGCGCGAGGCCGGCTGGGGGGTGCTCCGATCGGGGCGCTGCTGCGACATGCCGCACATCGTCGCACGTCGGCGCCGCTGTCACCCAATGGCCCCACCGGCGTGCCGAATCGCGGCACACCGGTGGGGCCACCGGACGGTCCGGACGCGGTCGCGCCCGCCCGGCCGTGCTCAGCGGCCGGCGCTGTCCACCACGGCGGACCACTCGTCCAGCAGCTGTTGGGCCGAGGCGTCGTCCGGGCCCTCCGCCCACAGATGGGTGACGGCCTCCGCCGGGTCCGGCAGCACCAGCACCCAGCGCCCGTCGGCCTCCACCACCCGTACGCCGTCGGTCGTGTCCACCGACCGGTCGCCGGCGGCTTCCACCACATGGCGCATGACCAGGCCCTTGACCGCCCACGGCGTGGCCAGGTCCCGCTTGAGCACATGGGCCCGCGGAATCCGCGCGTCGATCTGGCTGAGCGTGAGCTGCGTACGCGCCACCAGCCCGATCAGCCGCACGAACGCCGCCGCGCCGTCGAAGACGCTGCTGAACTCCGGAACGATGAAGCCGCCCCGGCCGTCACCGCCGAAGATGGTGTCGTCCGCGCGCCCCACCCGGGTCAGGTCGTCGGGCGAGGTGGTCGTCCACTCCACCTGCGTACCGTGGTATGCGGCCACCTGCTCGGCGATACGGGTCGTGGTCACCGGCAGCGCCACCCGCCCGCTGCGCCGCTCGGCGGCCACCAGGTCCAGCATGACCAGCAGCGCCCGGTCGTCCTCGATGATCCGGCCGCGCTCGTCCACCAGCGACAGCCGCTCGCCGACCGGGTCGAAGCGCACCCCGAAGGCCGCGCGCGCGGAGGCCACGATCTCCCCGAGCCGGACCAGCCCGGCGCGCCGGGCGTCGGCGGTCTCGGTCGGCCGGGACTCGTCCAGGCCGGGGTTGATGGTGAGCGAGTCGACGCCGAGCCGCCCCAGCAGGCTGGGCAGCACCAGGCCGGCGCTGCCGTTGGAGGCGTCGACGACCACCTTCAGGCCCGCCTCCCCGATGCCCTCGGTGTCCAGCGAGCGCAGCAGCGACCCGGTGTAGGAGTCGTAGACGCTGGAGGGGAAGTGCAGGTCACCGATCTCGCCGGGGAAGGCCCTGCGGTACTCCTGGCGCGCGTAGACCCGGTCCAGCTTGCGCTGGCCCGCGAGGGAGAGGTCGGCGCCCCGCTCGTCCAGGAACATGATGTCCACCGAGTCCGGTACGCCGGGTGTCGTACGCACCACGATCCCGCCCGCGCTGCCGCGGGCCGTCTGCTGCCGGGCGACCGGCAGCGGCACGTTCTCCACGTCCCGTACGTCGATGGCGCTGGCCTGGAGCGCGGAGATCATCGCCCGCTTCAGTGCCCGCGCGCCGCGGGAGTGGTCACGGGCGATGGTGACCGTGGAGCCCTTCTTCAGGGTCGTGGCGTACGCGCCGGCGAGGCGTACCGCCACCTCGGGGGTGATCTCGACGTTCAGGATGCCGGAGACGCCGCGCGCGCCGAACAGGTGCGCCTGGCCGCGGGACTCCCAGATCACCGAGGTGTTGACGAACGCGCCGGCCTCGATGGTCTTGAACGGATAGACCCGTACGTTGCCCTGAACAATCGATTCCTCACCGACGAGGCACTCGTCGCCGATGACCGCGCCGTCCTCGATCCGCGCCGCCCGCATGATGTCGGTGTTCTTGCCGATCACACAGCCGCGCAGATTGCTCTGCTGGCCGATGTACACGTTGTCGTGCACCACGGCCTTGTGCAGGAAGGCGCCGCTCTTGACGACGACGTTGGAGCCCACGATGGTGTGCTCGCGCAGCTCCGCGCCGGCCTCGACCTTCGCATAGTCGCCGATGTACAGCGGCCCGCGCAGCACCGCGTCCGGGTGCACCTCGGCGCCCTCGGCGACCCAGACGCCCGGCGAGATCTCGAAGCCGTCGATGTCCACGTCGACCTTGCCTTCGAGGACATCGGCCTGGGCCTTCACATAGCTCTCGTGGGTGCCCACGTCTTCCCAGTAGCCCTCGGCGACATAGCCGTAGACCGGCTTGCCCTCCTTCATCAGCTGCGGGAAGACATCACCCGACCAGTCCACCGGGACATCGGGCTCCACATAGTCGAAGACTTCGGGCTCCATGACGTAGATGCCCGTGTTGACCGTGTCGGAGAAGACCTGGCCCCAAGTGGGCTTCTCCAGGAATCGCTCGACCTTGCCGTCCTCGTCGACAATCGTGATGCCGAATTCCAGAGGATTGGGGACCCTCGTGAGGCAGACGGTGACGAGCGCGCCCTTCTCCTTGTGGAAGCGGATCAGATCGGTGAGATCGAAGTCGGTGAGCGCGTCGCCGGAGATCACGAGGAAAGCGTCGTCGCGAAGCGCCTCCTCGGCGTTCTTCACGCTGCCGGCCGTTCCCAGCGGCTTTTCCTCGTTGGCATAGGTGAGCTCCATGTCGAGCTCTTCACCGTCACCGAAGTAGTTCCTGACGAGGGACGCCAGGAATTGCACGGTCACCACGGTCTCACTGAGTCCATGCCGTTTCAGCAGCCGCAGCACATGCTCCATGATCGGCCGGTTGGCCACCGGCAGCAGCGGCTTGGGCATACTCGACGTCATGGGGCGAAGACGGGTGCCTTCGCCACCGGCCATCACAACGGCCTTCATGTCGGAAGCGTCCTCCTCGAAAGAGACGACGGTCTTGCCGACTTCACCCGTCCGGGAGACTTAACGGTGTGCGCCCTCGGCACCTGGTTCCGGCCAGGTGCCGGTACGGCGGGATCAGTCGGCCTTGTTGTCCACCTTGATGAGTCGGCGGACCTGGACCACATAGAGGATCCCTGCCCACCAGTACAGTGCTGTACCCCATCCTGCGAACGCCCATCCGAAAATCGCAGCGAGCGTGTGGAGCCAACCTTCTCCGTCGCTGAGCAGCAGCAACGGGAAGGCGTACATCAAGTTGAATGTAGCCGCCTTCCCCAGGAAGTTCACCTGGGGAGGGCCGTAGTTGTGCCGGGCAAGCGCGGCGACCGCGATCAGCAGCATCAGTTCGCGCGCCAGCAGGGCCGCGGTGACCCACAGCGGAAGGATTCCGCGCCAGGTCAGGCCGACGAGGGTGGAGAGGATGTACAGCCGGTCGGCAGCCGGGTCGAGGATCCGGCCCAGGCTGCTGATCTGGTTCCAGCGGCGGGCCAGCTTGCCGTCGAGGTAGTCGCTGACGCCGCTGAGCGCCAGTACGAGCAGCGCCCAGTACTTGGTGTCCGGGCCGCCGAACTCCTTCCACAGGATCAACCACAGGAACACCGGCACGCCGACGAGACGAGCCATGCTCAGAATGTTCGGGATGGTGAGGACACGATCCGTCTGGACGCGCGTCTCCTGGACCTCCACCCGGGGGCCTCCTGTGGGGAACGTACCGACGATGCCCCCTGACCTTACCTGGCCACTACAGTTCGCCACACCGCGGGGCCCCTGTCCGGATACCACCCGATAACCGCCGAAAAAGCGACGCCGGCCGACGGTGGCGCGGTCGGCATCGACTCTAAACGCAGAAAAGCCCCGCACCATACGGTACGGGGCTTCCCCACAACAATTGTTCGGCGGCGTCCTACTCTCCCACAGGGTCCCCCCTGCAGTACCATCGGCGCTGAAAGGCTTAGCTTCCGGGTTCGA
>NZ_LGCW01000321.1:0-64618 GCF_001279365.1 Streptomyces sp. NRRL F-5755
CCCTACCCCCCAGCTCCTCCCTCTCCCCCAGGCCCTCCACCACCCGAAGCACCTCCAGCGCCTCATCCGCCCTGCCGAACCACAGCAGATGACCGATCAGCGCCTTCATGTCCCGGGGGGTGAGGCGCCCGGCCAGCGCGGCGTCGGTGAGGGCGGGCAGGTACCGTACGGCGGCGGACGGATCGACCCGCCACCCGGCCCGTACCAGCGCGATCCGCACCCTGAGCACCTGCCGCTCGTCCGCGCAGCTGTCCCGGGCCACGCGCAGGCAGTCCAGCGCCCGCCCCACCTCGTTACGGGCCAGTGCCGCCTCGGCCGCCTCCAGGAGGGCGGGCAGCACCCAGGGGGCGTCCACGTTCTCCGCGGCGACCAGGTGGCGGGCCAGTACGGTCGACGACGCCCCGTACTCGTACAGCACCCGGGCGACGCGGGCCTCCAGTTGCGGCGAGCGCGGCGGCTCCACCCGGCGCAGCACCGCCGTCCGCCCCGCCTCGTGACGGAACCGGCCGGCGGCCAGCAGCCCCATGTCGTGCAGGGCGCGCAGGCTGCGCTCGCCCGCCGCGCGCGGGACCCCGAGCAGTTCGGCGGGCTCGGCCCGTTCACCGCGCGGCCCGAGCACCGCCAGCACCCAGGCCGTACTGCGGGTGAGGCGGTCACTGCGGTTCAGGCACAGCGCGACGGCGCGTTCGTACGCCTCGCCAGGCACCAGCTCGGCACCCCCGGCGCGGTCCGCGTCCGCGTAATCATCCAACAGCGCCCGCATCAGCAGCGGACTGCCACCGCTCAGCCGGTGGAATTCCGATACGGGCGGCGCCGAACGCCGCCCTTTCCGCCCGTCGGCCAGCATGGCGGCGATACCGTCCCGCGGCAGCGCACCGACATGCACAAAACGGCATATCGGCCGCCGCAGCAATTCCCGCCGCGTACGACTGTCGTCCCACTCCGAACCGCTGCTTTCCCCGAGAACCACCAGAATCCTGCTGACATCCAGCCGTCGCACGACATGCAGCAGGCATTCCACGGAATAGGCATCGGCCAGATGTACGTCATCGACGCACACCACCACCGGCCGTTTCCTGGCCCGGGCGAAGAGAATTCCGCACAGCCGCGGAAACACATCCGCGACCACCTCTGCGGGAACGGCTCCGTCGGCGCCCCGCACCGGCACGCCGGCCGCGACCGGCGACGACAGCGGCCACACCGCCGGCTCCCCGTCCGCCCCGGGCGGCCCGGCGGTCCGCAGCAACTGCCCCACCACGCGCAGCGGCACGTCCTTGTCCGCCGCGGTCGCCGTGGCCTGCAACCACACCACACCGGCCGGCGCCGCCCGCTCCCGGAACGCGCGCAGCAACGCCGTCTTCCCGCCGCCCACCGCACCGCTGACCAACGCCGCCCCGCCACGCCCGGCCGCACAGGCGTCGAGCATGCCCTCCAGGACGGAGAGCTCCGTGTCCCGTTCCACCAACTTCATGAGCCGGCTTCACCCCCGTATCCGGACTCCCGCTGTTCAGTAGGACGGATATCCAGCCGCGACCGGCCCCTCGGCTCCAACAGCCACAGAAAATGCACCCGGCCGTCATTCCCCGGCCCCGGAACAGTCATCTCCCGCGTCCGCACCCGGCGACGACCCGCCCCGCCCTAACACGTCCCTTATTCCACCAACATTACCCCGCCACCACCCCCGGCAGGGAAACAATTTGAGGAGTCCACCATTCCCCTGACCACCCACCGCACGACCTCCCCCATCACCCTCACGGCGCGTAACAACAATCACCGTCCAGAGCCCCGAACCCACCCCACAGCAATCCCCCGATCCCCCACAATCCACCGCCCACAACACCACCGCCGCCCCCGCGAGCATCAATGGCCCCGGCCCGCCCCTGCCGCACCAATGGGAGATAACGCCCGCGCTTGAGAACCACCCACGGCGACCCGCACCGAAGATCACGGACTTCGGCGTCGCCGTCACGGCCGCTCCGCGGCTCGCGCCAAAAAGCAGAAGACCCCAGATGAACTGGGGTCTCAGCTGGTGTCCGAGGGGGGACTTGAACCCCCACGCCCGATAAAGGGCACTAGCACCTCAAGCTAGCGCGTCTGCCATTCCGCCACCCGGACTAGGTGTGGTCTTCGCGGGGCGTTCCCCGCGGCGACATGGACAACGATACCAAGGTTTGGGAGTGGGTTTCACCTGCCTATCCGGTCGGGACATAAGGGCGGCTTATGCCCCCGCCGGACGGCGGGGTGGCTTGAACGGTGCGGTCCGCCCTGGACAGCTGCGGTCCGATGCGGGATAACGCTCCATACAGTATTCGTCGACTGTATGCGATCTGCGATCACCGTGCCGTGCCCCGCAGCACCGGGCCTCCACCGAGCAGTCACCCCACGAAGGGACGCGATGCCCCATGCCCGACGACACCCAGAGCGCCAATCCCGACGCCCCCATCTCCGGCGGCCACCTCGTCGCCAAGGCCCTCAAAGCGGAGGGCGTGGACGTGATCTACACCCTCTGCGGCGGTCACATCATCGACATCTACGACGGCTGCGCGGACGAGGGCATCGACGTGGTGGACGTGCGGCATGAGCAGGTCGCCGCGCATGCCGCGGATGCCCATGCGCGGATCACCGGGCTGCCGGGGTGTGCGGTGGTCACCGCGGGGCCGGGGACGACGGACGCCGTGACCGGGGTGGCCAATGCCTTGCGGGCCGAGTCGCCGATGCTGCTGATCGGCGGGCAGGGGGCGCTCGGTCAGCACAAGATGGGGTCTCTTCAGGATCTGCCGCACGTCGAGATGATGACGCCGGTCACGAAGTTCGCGGCGACCGTTCCGGACACCGCGCGCGTCGCCGACATGGTCTCGATGGCGTTCCGGGAGTGCTTCCACGGGGCTCCCGGGCCGTCCTTCCTGGAGATCCCCCGGGACGTGCTGGACGCGAAGGTGCCGCGCGGTACGGCGCGGGTACCCCGGGCGGGGCACTACCGCGCCTCGACGCGTTCGGCGGGTGATCCGGACGCGGTCGAGCGGCTGGCCGAGCTGCTCGTACGGTCCGAGAAGCCGGCGGTTCTGCTCGGCGGCCAGGTGTGGACGACGCGCGGTACGGACGCGGCGGTCGCTCTCGTACGGGACCTGAACCTGCCCGCCTACATGAACGGCGCGGGCCGCGGCTCGCTGCCGCCCGGTGATCCGCACCACTTCCAGCTGTCCCGCCGGCACGCCTTCACACACGCCGATCTGATCGTGGTCGTCGGGACGCCGTTCGACTTCCGGATGGGGTACGGGAAGCGGCTTTCGCCTGCGGCGACCGTGGTGCAGATCGATCTGGACTACCGCACGGTCGGCCGGAACCGGGATGTCGATCTCGGGATCGTGGGCGACGCGGGGCTGGTGCTGGCCGCCGCCGCGCAGGCCGCGTCGGGGCGGCTGGACACCGGGGCGGCCCGGCGCAAGGAGTGGATCGAGGAGCTGCGGGCCGTCGAGGAGGCCGCGGTGGCGAAGCGGCTGCCGCTGCTGCGCTCGGACGCGGCGCCCGTCCACCCGTACCGCCTGGTCGCCGAGATCGACGCCTTCCTGACCGAGGACTCGGTCTTCATCGGGGACGGCGGCGACATCGTCACCTTCTCGGGGCAGGTGGTGCGGCCGAAGGCGCCGGGGCACTGGATGGACCCGGGGCCGCTGGGCACGCTCGGCGTCGGTGTGCCGTTCGTGCTGGCGGCGAAGCGGGCCCGGCCGGACAAGGAGGTCGTGGCGCTCTTCGGGGACGGCGCGTTCTCGCTGACGGGGTGGGACTTCGAGACGCTGGTCCGCTTCGGCCTGCCGTTCGTGGGGATCGTCGGCAACAACTCCTCGATGAACCAGATCCGGTACGGACAGCGCGCGAAGTACGGCGAGGCGCGGGAGCGGATCGGCAACACGCTGGGCGATGTGCCGTACGACGCCTTCGCGCGGATGCTCGGCGGGTACGGCGAGGAGGTCCGCGACCCCGCGCAGATCCGGCCGGCGCTGGAGCGCGCCCGGCGGTCCGGCCTGCCGTCGCTGATCAACGTCTGGGTGGACCCGGACGCGTACGCCCCCGGAACCGTCAACCAGACCATGTACAAGTGAGGAGTCGCTGATGGGCACCGCTCACGAGGACGGTCCCGGCGCCAAGGCCCTGACCGGGGTCCGGGTGCTGGACATGACCCATGTGCAGTCCGGCCCGTCCGCCACCCAGCTGCTCGCCTGGCTCGGCGCGGACGTGGTCAAGCTGGAAGCGGTCACCGGCGATGTCACCCGCGGTCAGCTGCGCGACATCCCGGACGTGGACTCGCTCTACTTCACGATGCTCAACTGCAACAAGCGCAGCATCACCCTGAACACGAAGACCGAGCGGGGCAAGGAGCTGCTGGCCGAGCTGATCCGGCGCTCGGACGTCCTGGTGGAGAACTTCGGGCCGGGCGCCGTGGACCGGATGGGCTTCCCGTGGGAGCGCGTCCGGGAGATCAATCCGCGCCTGGTGTACGCGTCGATCAAGGGCTTCGGCGAGGGCCCGTACACGAGGTTCAAGGCGTACGAGGTCGTCGCGCAGGCCATGGGCGGGGCGATGTCGACCACCGGGTCCGCGGACGGGCCACCGATGGCGACCGGTGCGCAGATCGGCGATTCGGGGACCGGCGTGCACTGCGTCGCCGGCATCCTCGCCGCGCTCTACCAGCGCGAACGCACCGGGCGCGGGCAGCGCGTCCAGGTCGCGATGCAGCACGCGGTGCTGAACCTGTGCCGGGTCAAACTGCGCGATCAGCAGCGCCTGGAGCGCGGTCCGCTGCCGGAGTACCCGAACGACGGCTTCGGGGACACGGTGCCGCGCAGCGGCAACGCGAGCGGCGGCGGGCAGCCCGGCTGGGCGGTACGGTGCGCGCCCGGCGGCCCCAACGACTACGTGTACGTGATCGTGCAGCCGGCGGGCTGGCGGCCGCTCGCGGAGCTGATCGGGCGGCCCGAGCTGGCCGAGGACCCCGAGTGGGCGACGCCGGCCGCGCGGCTGCCGAAGCTGGCGAAGATGTTCCAGCTCATCGAGGAGTGGAGCAGCACGCTGCCCAAGTGGGAGGTGCTGGACCGGCTGACCGCGCACGCCGTCCCGTGCGGCCCGGTGCTGTCCACCAAGGAGCTCGTCGAGGACGCGTCGCTGGCCGCGGACGGCATGCTCGTGCGGGTCCGGCATCCGCGGCGCGGCACGTTCACCACCGTCGGATCGCCGCTGAAGCTGTCCGACTCCCCCGTCGAGATCGACCGCTCGCCGCTGCTGGGCGAGCACAACGAGGAGGTGTACGGGGGCGAACTGGGGCTCGGTGCGGAGGAGTTGCGGCTGCTCAGGGAGGGCGGGGTCATCTGATGGACCGGTTGACGGGTGGACAGGAGCGTCTGATGGGCGATCGGTTACGGCACGCGGACCCGGCGGCCGTGCTGCGGGCCGCGCGGGCGGCCGGACGGACGACGCTGACGGCGCCCGAGGGGCGGCTTCTCGCGGCGGCGTACGGCATTCCCACTCCGGCGGAGGGCCTGGCGGAGTCGGCGGACGAGGCGGTGGCGCTCGCCGCCCGGACCGGCGGCCCGGTCGCGCTGAAGATCGTCTCGCCGGACATCCCGCACAAGACGGACGCGGGCGGCGTACGGGTGGGCCTGTCCTCGGCGGCCGAGGTACGGGCCGCGTACACGGAGGTGGTGCGGAACGCCGCCGCGTACGCCCCGGAGGCCCGCGTCGAGGGCGTACAGGTACAGCAGATGGTGCCGGAGGGGCTGGAGGTGCTCGTCGGGGCGGTCACCGACCCGACCTTCGGGAAAGTCGTGGCGTTCGGGCTCGGCGGAGTGCTGGTGGAGGTCCTCAAGGACGTCACGTTCCGCCTCGCGCCGGCCTCGGTGGCGGACGCGGAATCCATGCTGGACGACATCCGCGCGGCCGAGGTGCTGCGCGGTGTACGTGGTGGGCCCGCCGTGGACCGTTCGGCGCTGGCCGATCTGATCGTCCGGGTGTCCCGGCTGGCCGCCGACTTCCCCGAGATCGCCGAGGTGGACCTGAACCCAGTGTTCGCCGCGCCCGACGGCGTGCTCGCCGCCGACGTACGCATCGTGCTCGGTGACGGACCGCCTCCCCGGCGTCGCCGGTACGCCAAGGAGGAGATCCTCGCCTCTATGGAGCGGCTGATGCGCCCGCGCTCCGTCGTCGTCATCGGCGCCTCGAACGAGCCGGGGAAGATCGGCCACGCGGTGCTGCGCAACCTGCTCGACGGCGGTTTCGACGGCGCGGTCCACCCGGTGAATCCGAAGGGCGGCGACATTCTCGGCCGTACGGCGTACCGCTCCGTGGCGGATGTGCCGGACGGGGCCGATGTGGCCATCTTCGCCATTCCCGCGCCGCTGGTGCCCGCGGCCCTGGAGGAGGTGGGGCGCAAGGGCATACCGAACGCCGTGCTGATCCCCTCCGGTTTCGCCGAGACCGGTGAACACGCCCTCCAGGAACGCCTGGTGGCCGTCGCCGAGAAGTACGGGACCCGGCTGCTCGGCCCGAACATCTACGGCTACTACTCCCCCTGGCAGCGGCTGAGCGCCACGTTCTGCACCCCCTACGACGTCACCGGGCCGGTCGCGCTGACCTCGCAGTCCGGCGGCATCGGCATGGCCGTCCTGGGCTTCGCGCGCGCCACCCGCACGGGCGTCTCGGCGATCGTCGGGCTCGGCAACAAGGCCGATGTGGACGAGGACGACCTGCTCACGTACTTCGGCGCGGACCCGCGCACCAGGAGCATCGCGATGCACCTGGAGGACCTGAAGGACGGCCGGGCGTTCGTGGAGGCCGCGCGGGAGACCGTGCGCGAGAAGCCGGTCGTGGTCCTGAAGGCCGGGCGGACCGGCGCGGGCGCGAAGGCGGCCGGATCGCACACCGGCGCGCTGGCCGGTGACGACGCGGTCTACGACGCCGTACTCCGGCAGGCGGGCGTCATCCGGGCGCCGGGGCTCCACGAGATGCTGGAGTACGCGCGGGCGCTGCCCGTACTGCCGACGCCCAAGGGCGAGAACGTCATCATCATCACCGGGGCGGGCGGGTCCGGCGTCCTGCTCTCGGACGCGGCCGTCGACCACGGGCTGCGCCTCATGACGGTCCCCGACGACCTGGACGCCGCATTCCGGCGCTTCATCCCGCCGTTCGGGTCGGCCGGCAATCCCGTGGACATCACCGGCGGCGAACCGCCCTCCACGTACGAGGCCACCATCCGGCTCGGCATGACGGACCCGCGCGTCCACGCCCTGGTGCTCGGCTACTGGCACACCCTCGTCACCCCGCCCATGGTGTTCGCGGAACTGACCGCCCGAGTGGTGGCCGGTTTCCGGGCGGCGGGCATCGAGAAGCCGGTGGTGGCGTCGCTGGCCGGGGACACCGAGGTGGAGGAGGCGAGCGCGTACCTCTTCGAGTGGGGCGTGGTGGCGTACCCGTACACGACGGAGCTGCCGGTGGCGGTACTGGGGGCGAAGTACCGGTGGGCGCGGGCCGCCGGCCTGCTGCCGGGAGGCGGTGCGCGGTGACGACGCAGGACGTACGGCACCCGAGCCGGGCCGCGTTCACCGAGGTCCGGGACGCGCAGGGCCGGATCTACCGGCTGGGCGAGACGGACCGGCAGCTGCTCGGCCGCCCGCGGTGGACCATGGTGCTGCTGCCCTGGATCGCGATGCTCGGCATCAGCGTCTTCGAGTACGCCTACGGGGCCGCCGAATCGACCCTCTCCACGGCCCACCACTGGACGCACACCGGCACCTTCTGGGTGCTCAGCGTCTGGATCTTCTGCCAGGCGGCGGTGGCCTTCCCCGCGGGCAGGCTGCGGGAGAAGGGCCTGTTCAGCAGCCGGGCCGCGATGCTGTGCGGGTCTGTGCTGTCGCTGCTGGGCTTCCTCGGCCTGAGCCACGCCGCGGACATCCGGTGGGCGGTCGCCGGCTTCGGCGTGCTGGGCGGAACCGGCGCCGGTCTGGTCTACGCGACCTGCATCAACACGGTCGGCAAGTGGTATCCGGAGCGGCGCGGCGGCAAGACCGGCTTCGTCAACGGCGGCTTCGCGTACGGCGCCGTGCCGTTCGTCTTCCTGTTCTCCTACGGCTTCGACACCGGCGACTACCGGACCGTTCTGGACCTGGTCGGCCTGTACGTACTGTTGCTGACCGCCGTGGCGGGCCTGTTCTTCAAGGACCCGCCGAAGAACTGGTGGCCCGCGCACATCGACCCGCTGACCGTGCCGCGCGACGCCCGTACCTCCGCCGCGCTGCGCAGGAACCCGCCCGCGGCGGCGCAGTTCACACCGCGCGAGGCCGTCCGTACGGGCATGCTGCCGCTGATGTGGGTCTGCCTGCTGTGCACCGCCGGCGTCTCGATCTTCGGGATCTCCTTCCAGGTGCCGTTCGCCAGGGAGGCCGGGTTCGGGCCGCTGGTGGCCGCGTCCTCCATGGGCATCATGTCGGTGGTCAACGGCACGGGCCGGGGCGTGGTCGGCTGGCTCTCGGACCGGCTGGGGCGGCGGCCGACCCTGACGTATGTGTGCCTGATTCTCGGACTGGCCCAGTTCGGAGTGCTGTGGGCGGGCGAAAACGCCAACCAGCCGCTGTTCCTCGTCTTCGCCTTCATATCCGGCTTCGGCGGTGGCGCTTTCTTCCCGCTTTTCGCGGCCCTGGTCCCCGACTATTTCGGCGAGAACAACAACGCGTCGAACTACGGCCTCGTCTACAGCTCGAAACTCGTCTCCGGCCTCCTGGGCGGCGGTATCGGCGCGTCGGTGGTCGCGGCGTGGGGGTACGAGGGCGCTTACGCGGTGGCGGGATGCGTGGGGCTGCTGGCGGCGGGGCTGTCACTGTTGCTGCGACGGCCGGCAGGAAAGAAGGCGGCTGTGGCGGGGTAACGGATTCCCGGGACGTGCCCTCCCCTCAGCACTCCTCCTGGAATTTCACCGCTTCCAGCGTCACCGGCTGACCGTCCAGTTTCGTGCCCGCCGTGGGGTTCTGGCGGCACACCTTCCAATTGGATTCCACGAGAACCATCCGGTTGCGGCCCGACGCGTCCTTCACGGTGATACTGGTACTGGTGTCGAAAGCGCCCCGGGCCACCTTCACCGACTTGTTCCGGAGGTCGGGCATGGTCGAGGCGGGAGCAGCGGAGGCATCGGCCCCGGCGTCCTTGTCGGGGCAGGTCTCCGACAGTTTCACCGCCCCGAAATCCACCGTCTTACGCGTGTCGACCGCGCCGGGCCCGGGAGTCTGCGTACAGACCTTCCAGTTCCGGTCGAACGCCTGCATACGCCCGCGCCCGAGCGCGTCATGGCTGCGCAGCGCCCGGAAACCGGCCGCCTGGGCGGCGTCCTGCGCGCTCTGCAGACCCTTGCCCACCAGGTCGGGCAGCGTGGCCGTACGGGCCGGAGCGGGGCCCGGTGTGGTCTCCCCCGCCACGCTCGGCTCCGGCGCCGCCTTCGAGGGCGAACCGCCGTTGCCGTCGGCGCTCCCCGAGGGCTGGCAGGCGGCGAGCCCGAGGCAAAGAGCCGCGACAGCGGCGGCGGTGACGGTGGTGCGGTGCATGGCTCCCCCAGTGCGGGCATGGCGTCGGTCCGAGTACGGCGCCGGTACGGCGATGATGCCGTAACGGACCGTGACGGACAGGGAGACCGCCGGTACCCCGCGAGGGTTGTACGGGGTGGGGAGGGAATTCTTGTTCGGCCGCCGCCGTCCCGGTCAGTGTTCGGCGGCCGGGACCGACACCTCGGGAGCCTCGTCCGCCGCGGGTGTGCCCTGCTGCGCAATGGCTTTGTGGTGCCGCACGACCTCGCCGATGATGAAATTCAGGAATTTCTCGGCGAAAGCCGGATCCAGTTTGGCGTCCTCCGCCAATGTGCGCAGGCGGGCGATCTGGGTGGCCTCGCGGGCCGGATCGGCGGGCGGCAGATTGTGGCGGGCCTTGAGCTCACCGACCTGCTGGGTGCACTTGAACCGCTCGGCGAGCAGGTGCACCAGCGCGGCATCCAGATTGTCGATGCTGCCCCGCAGGTAGATCAGGCGCTCGCGCGCCTCCTCGTCGGCGACGGAGGTCGCGTCGCCCGCCAGTGGTGCGGTCCCCTCGCTCATGTACGTCTCGCCAATCTGGTCGTACCGGCCGCCCCGGTCGGGCAGTGCTGATCCTGTGCACACTACCCGGCCACGGGCGTACGGCTTAACCGCGCGGCGCGCGCAGACTCCGCAGGTGGCGGGCCGAGCGGCGGGCGGCGGACAGGGAGCCCACCGGCGGCGCCGTACGCGTTGAATTCCGCGGCGGCGCGTTTCCAGGCGCCGATGGTGTTGCCGTAGCGGAGAGCTGGATACCGAGGCGGCCGGGCGGGATGACGGGGCGGTGGTGGGGGCGCCGGGCTGGGGTGCGTGCGCGGGGGCGCCTCCGGGGCCGAGGAGGGCGCCGGGTCGGTCATGACATGTGTCCCTTCTGGACCAGTACGGCGACGACGATGATCACGCCCTTGGCGATCTGCTGGACGGCGGTCTCCAGGTTGGTGAGGGCGGACAGACGGACGGGATCGATGGCCGCTTTTCCTCTCCGAGGACAAAGCTCTGGAGTGGTCACCGTCCGGCGGCATACGGCCGCCCGGGGACAATGGCCCGGTGATCTACCGCTACCGCATTCTCGGCACCGCGCAGGCCCGCCGCCCCGACGGCACCGAGGTGCCGTTGAAGGGTGCGCGGCTTCGGGCGCTGCTGGTGGCCCTGGCGGCGGGTGGCGGGCGGCCGGTGTCGGTGGCGCGCCTGATCGCGCAGGTGTGGGGGGAGGACGCGGAGCCGCCCGCGGATGCCCCGGCGGCGCTTCAGGCTCTGGTGGGGCGCTTGCGGCGGGCGCTCGGCGGGCCGGCGGTGACCTCGTCGCCCGGCGGGTACGCGCTGGCGGCCGAGACGGACGCCATCGACCTGTTCCGCTTCGAGCGGCTGACGGCGGAGGGCACCGCCGCGCTGCGCGCGGGCGACCCCGCGAGCGCCGCCGGTCTGCTGGACGAGGCGCTGGCGCTGTGGCACGGTCCCGCGCTGGCGGATCTGCCGGACCGGGACGGCGACCCGCTCGCCGTACGGGCCGAACGGCGGCACGGCGAGGCGCGCCGTGCCCGGCTGGCGGCCGAGGTGGCGTGCGGCCGGGCGGCCGACGCGCTGGCCGAGCTGGCGGCGCTGGCCGTGGCGGAGCCACTGGACGAGCCTCTGCAAACGCTGTACATCCGGGCGCTGTCGGCGGCGGGGCGGCAGGCCGAGGCGTTGCAGGCGTACGAGGAGGTACGGGCCGGGCTCGCCGAGCGGCTGGGCACGGACCCCGGTACCGAACTGCGTGCCCTGCACGCGGAGTTGCTGGCCGGATCGCCGGAACCGGCCCCGGCGCCCCGCACGCCCGTGCCGTCCGCGCGGCTCCGCTCCCGCCTCAGTTCGTTCGTCGGCCGGGACGCCGAACTAGCCAGCCTAGTCGAGGAGTTGGAGAGTAGCCGACTGATCACTCTCCTCGGCGCGGGCGGTGTCGGCAAGACCCGGCTGGCCCTGGAGGCCGCCGACGCGGCGGTCGCGGACGGCGCGCGGTGGCCCGACGGCGTCCGGGTCGCCGAGCTGGCCTCCGTACGGGACGCGGAGAACGTGCCCGAGGCCGTGCTGACCGCGCTCGGCGGGCATCCGACGCAGGTACGCGCCCCCGGTGCCGACGATTTGCGCGCGCCTGGCGGTCCCACGACGCCGCTCGCCCAGGTGGTGGAGCACTGCGGGCAGCGGCGGCTGCTGCTCGTCTTGGACAACTGCGAGCACGTGATCGGCTCGGCGGCCGGGCTGGCGCACGCCGTCCTGGCCGGCTGCCCCGGTGTGACGGTGCTGGCCACCAGCCGTGAACCGCTCGGCGTGCCGGGCGAGTCGGTGCGCCCCGTCGAGCCGCTGCCGCCGTCGGCCGCGCTCCGGCTGCTGGCCGAGCGGGGCGCCGCCGCGCGCCCCGGATTCCGTACGGAGGACGACCCGGCCGCGTGCGCGGAGATCTGCCGCAGGCTCGACGGGCTGCCGCTCGCCATCGAGCTGGCGGCGGCGCGGCTGCGGGCGCTGACGCCGCGGCAGATCGCGGAGCGGCTGGACGACCGGTTCCGGCTGCTGAGCGGCGGCAGCCGGACGGCGCTGCCCCGGCAGCAGACGCTGCGGGCGGTGGTGGACTGGTCGTGGGACCTGCTCACGGCGGACGAGCGGGCGGTGCTGCGCCGCCTGGCCGTCTTCTCCGGGGGCTGCGAAGTGACGGAGGCGGAGCAGGTGTGTGCCGTCCCGGGCCCGGCCGACGGCCCCCGCTCCCCCGCCGATGTCCTGGACGCGCTCACCTCGCTTGTCGACAAGTCGCTGGTCACCGCCGCCCCGGAGAGCCCGCGCGGCATGCGCTACCGGCTGCTCGAAACGGTCGCCGAGTACGCCGGAGAGCGACTGACGGAGTCCGGTGAGCGGGCGGCCGTGGAGCTGCGGCACCTGACGGCGTACCGGGAGCTGGCCCGTACCGGCGAGCCCGGACTGCGCGGGCCGCGGCAGGCGGAGTGGCTGGCGCGCCTGGAGAGTGAGCATGACAACGTGCGGGCCGCGCTGCGCACGGCGGTCGGCCGGGGCGAGGAGCAGGAGGGGCTGTGCCTGGCGCTGTCGATGAGCTGGTTCTGGCAGCTGCGCAACCACCAGGCGGACGCGCGGCACTGGGCCGCCGCCGTCGCGGACCTGGGCCCCGACCCGTTCGCCGATCCGGTACGGCCGGCGGAGCCGCTGGCGGACCGGTGCACAGCGGTCGCGCCGCCGTGGTCGGGGGAGCGGCTGCGGGAGGCCCGGCGCGGGGTGCGGCTGCTGGTGCTGGCCGGCAGCGGTGAGGGGGCCGGGCCGTCCAGGCTGGTGCGTGCGGAGTCGGTCGTGGCCGCGTACCGTCCCGGGCTGCCGCAGACCGGGCGGCAGCCGGGCGTGATGTGGTTCTTCGCCCGGCTGATGACCGGCGGGTTCGCCGGGCTGGACGAGACCGTCGACGCCGTCGTACGCCACTGCCGGGAGCTGGGCGACGGCTGGGAACTGGGCCTGGCGCTGCTGCTGCGGACCAAGCTGCTCGACAACCGGCCCGCCGGACTGGACCGGTCGGCGCGCGACGCCGAGGAGGCGCTGTCCCTCTTCGAGGAGGCCGGTGACCTGTGGGGCATCGCCGAGTCCTTGTCCGCGCGCGGCGACACATACGAGCGGCGCGGGCAGTACGCACTGGCGGACGCGGACTTCTCGCGCGCCATGGAGGCTTCTGAACGGATCGGCGCGCACGCTCAAGTGCCGGAGTTCAAGGCGCGGCTGGCGTCCGTACGACTGGAGGGGACCTACGGGACGGAGGAAGGCGCCGCGGTGCGGTCACCCCGCGTCCAGCAGGCCGAGCAACTGCTGCTGGAAGCCGTGGCCGAATCCCTGCCCGCCGCCGGGGAGACACTGAGCACGGCGCGGCTGCTGCTGGCGCGGCACTACGGCCGGACCGGCCGGACCGGCCTCGCCCGGGAGCAGCTGAACGAGGCGGAGCAGGCGTTCACCAGCGGAACCCCGCCGGTCTTCACGGGCATGGTGAGCGGGCTGCACGGCTGGCTGGACTGTCTCGACGGGGATTTCGTCCGGGCCCGTGAGCACGTGCGCCGGGCCGTCCGGCAGCTCGCCGCCCTCGCGCACCTGGTGGCTCCGTACCTGGTCACCCATCAGTTCCTCGGCGCCGCATGGGCGATGGCGGAGCTGGGCGCGGCCGGGGAAGGGACTGCCGAGGCAGGGGCGCGCCTGCTGGGTGCGTACGACCGGCACGCGTCCGAGGCCGAGGGCTTCGGTTTCCAGCCGCTGCCGCCCGCGGTGGAGGCCCGGGTACGGGAGCGGGCCGGGGCGGCGGTGCGCGCGGCGCTGGCGGCGGACGCGTACGAGAGCGCTTACCGCGAAGGCGGCGGCCTCTCCGTGAAGGAGGCCGCCGCCCTCATCTGACCAGCGCGAACTCCGGTGCCCGCGTGCCTACTGGGCGTCCGCCAGCCGCTCCCGCGCCTCGGCCAGGTCCTCTTCCGTCGGCGCGTCGTCCTGGGACAGCGCACGGCGCCAGTAGCCGGTGAAGTCGAGGGACCGCTTGTCCAGGCCCCGGTCCTCGACGAGATGCCGCCGCAGGGCACGTACCGCGCCCGCCTCCCCGGCGAGCCAGGCGAAGACCGAACCGGCGGGGAAGCGGGCCCCGCGTACCGCTTCGACCAGCAGCTCACCGGGCCCGGCCGCGCCCCGGCCGCGGTGCAGCCAGTGCACGGTCAGATCGCCGCGGGTGGCGAGGGTCTGCTCCTCCGCCGCGTCCGCCACCTCGATGTACGCCACCGCGCGGGCCCCTTCGGGCAGCCACTCGGCGAGGGTGCCGATGGCGGGCAGCGCGGTCTCGTCCCCGGCGAGCAGCGTCCAGTCGGCCGCACCGAGGGGGACGGGCCGGGCGAAGTACGCCGAGGGGCCGAACATGCCGAGCGTGTCGCCGGGCGCGGCGCGGCCCGCCCACTCGGTCGCCGGGCCGCGCGCCGCCCCCGCGCCGTGCAGCACGAAGTCGATGTCGATCGTCGCGTCCTCGGGGTGGTGCGCGCGGACGGTATAGCTGCGCATCCACGGCCGTTCGCCCTCGGGGATCGCGTGGTACGCCGCGTACCAGCGCATCGGGTCGCCGTCGGCGGGCGGCTCCGGGAGCCGCGGGACGGTCCGGCCCGGCTTGGGGAAGTACAGCTTCACCTGCTGGTCCGGCGCGTCGAGACGGAAGCCGGCGAGGTCGGGACCGCCGAAGGTGACGCGCACCATGCGCGGTGAGAGGCGCCGGACCGCGGTGACCCGGAGGTAGCGGACCGGCAGGGTGGCGGGCTGGGAAGGGTGCTGTCGCATGGTGTCTCCGTGGACAGGGCCATCGGCCGGCGACGGGCCGTGGCGCGCGGACGGCACAGCGCGCGCGGGACCTCCGGCGCGCCGTACGGGGCAGTGGGACGACCGTCGCAGCCGCCGCCTACACGGCACCTACAGCGCACCTGCACGCGCGGCATGCGTGCGGGCGGTCGCCGCCGCCCCTGCCCGAGCTATCCGGGTGATTCGCCCCCGAGGCCGTCACTACGGAGGCCCCGCCGTCAATACGTCTGCTGACAGGAAGCGTCCGGTGCCACCGGCCGCGTAGGGTCCCGCACGAGAACGGAACACACCACCATGCCCACGGACCGTTGCCGACTGCTGCCCATCGCCTCCGCGAGCGCCCTGGCCCTCGCCGCCACCCTGGGCGCCGGGGCCGCCCTCGTCGCCTCGCCCGCCACCGCCTCCGGGCCCGCGCGCGCCGCCGCGCCCCAGGACCCGCGGGAGGCGACGGTGCGGGTGGGGACCGGCACCGCCAACTTCTGCCTCACCCCCGACGCCACCCGCGCGCTCGACAAGGCCGGAATCCGCCTGGCCCCGATCGCCCCGTCGAAGCTCACCGGACCGGCCGCGCGCCGCTGCGTGACCACCCCGATCTCCGGCGGCACGCTCAACACCCGCTTCACCTCCGGGCACCTCGACTTCGGGGGCGGCTTCGACTTCGTACGCAAGGACCACCGCCATCTGAAGGTCAGCGCGCTGCGGGGCGAACTCGCCACCTCGCGCGTCACCGGCACCGTCGGCGGCTCCAAGGGACGCCGGACCGACTTCCTGGCGTTCCACGTCGATCCGAACCGGGTCAAGGTGGGCAGCGGACAGGCACAGGCCAAGATGAGCTTCACCCTCACCGAGCGCGGCGTCGGCGCCTTCCGCGGCGCGTTCCGGGGGCAGTCGCCGATCGGCGCGGGTCAGCGCATGTTCGACGGGGACGGCGCGGCGAAGTTCACCCTGCAGCAGGCCGGCAGCGCGTCGCCCGGGACCGGCACCACCCAGAACCAGGTGACCCCCGCCCCGGCCCGGCAGACGCCCGGCACGGCGCAGAAGCCGTCGGCGGGCGCCGCGCAGCGCCCGTCGGCCGGTGCCGCGCAGCAGCCGGCCGGTCAGTCGCCCGCCGCCTCGCCCCGCCCGGCGGCCGACTCGGCCCCCGCGCGGCAGAACGACGTGGCGATGGACCCGGTCAACGCGATCTCGGCCGACTGAGCGTCAGGCCGGCTCGGTGGCCGGCGCGATGGCCGCCCGGCCTTCGCGCCGGCCTCGCTACAGGTTGACGCCCCCGGTGACGTCGATCTTGGCCCCGATGATCCGGCGGGCGTCGTCGGAGGCCAGGAAGGCGACCGCGTCGGCGATGTCCGGGACCCGGCCGATCCGGCCGAGCGCGGTCAGGCCGATGGTGCGCTCCACGTTCGCCGGGTCGGCTGGCACCTCGGAGGTCATGTCGGTGCGGGTGAAGCCGACCGAGACGCGTTGACGGTGATGCCGCGGGGGCCGAGGTGCTTGGCCAGGGTGTGGCTGAACACGTCGAGTGCGCCCTTGGTGAGCGGATATCCGATGCCGTGGGCGGAGGCGATACGGGTCGAGACGGAGGAGATGTTGATGATCCGGCCGCCGTCGCGCAGCCGGGGCAGCAGCCGCTGTGTGAGGAAGAACGACGCCTTGACGTTGACCGCGACCATCCGGTCGAACTCCTCAGGAGTGAGCACCTCGATCGGCCGTCCCATGAAATTGAGCCCCGCGTTGCGCACCAGGATGTCGATCGCCGGTTCCCCATGTGCGTGCAGTCCGGCCTCCAGACCGCCCACGAGCGTGTCCACGTCGCCGGGAACGCCCAGTTCGGCGCCCACGACGAAGGCCGGCCGCCGGCCTCGGCGATGGCCGCGGCGGTCTCCTTGGCCGCCGCCTCGTTGCTGCCGTGGTGCACGGCCACCAGAGCGCCGTCCCGGGCCAGGCGTTCGGCGATGCCCCGTCCGATGCCCCGGCTGCTACCGGTGACCAGCGCAACCTTGCCGCCGAAGTTTCCCATGGTCACTCCTCGATCGTCTGCGTGGAGTTCTCCCTCGCCCCCAGTAACCATGGTTAGCCGAATCTAAGTTACGGCTCAGCTCTCGGCCCGCTCGTGATACATCCGCCGGGTGTGCTCCGTGTGGGCCCGCATGACCGCGGTCGCCCGGGCCTCGTCCCGGTCGGTGATCGCCGCGATCAGCTCGCGGTGTTCGGCCCAGGACCGCTTGCCGCGCTGCCGGGCCACGGGCGTGTAGTACCAGCGCACCCGCCGCCCGACCTGCGCCGCCAGATCGGCCAGCACCGCGTTGCCCGCCAGGGCCATCACCTTGGCGTGGAACTCCGCGTTGGTGGCGACCGCGGTCTCCACGTCGTCGTCCCGTACCGCCTGTTCACCCTTGTCGCACAGCGCTTCCAGCTCCGCGATGCCCGCCGATCCGGCGTTGGCGGCGGCGAGCCGGGCGGCCTCCGCCTCCAGCAGGGTGCGTACGGTGAGCAGCTGGTCGGCCTCCTCCTCGGTGGGCTCGTGCACGAACGCGCCCTGCGCCGGGCGCAGATCGACCCAGCCCTCCGTGTTGAGCCGCTGCAGCGCCTCGCGGACCGGCTGCCGGGAGACACCGAGGTGGCCCGCCAGCTCGCTCTCGACGAGGTGCTGGCCGGGGCGCAGCGCGCGGGTCGTGATCAGTTCGAGGAGCGCTTCGTAGACGCGCTCGCGCAGCGGGCCGGGGCGTTCCAGCTTCGGCACGGTGCCCTGCGGCAGCCCTGTGGACAGCATCGAGATACCCCTCCGTGGACGCGACCGGGGGCGGTGCGGGTGCGCGCGGCCGCCCGGGCGACCGATTGGTTATCGTCTACAGTCTACCGATCAGCGCCGCCCGCGCGCGGGCCGTCCACCGGCCGCGCCGCGCCCGGCCGTCCCCCCGGGCAGCGGCAACTCCTGCGAGAATGCGTTCGCTTGCACCACCTCGGACCACCGCGGACCGTTACGAGGCCGCGGGGAGGGCAGGGCACCCATGCACGGAGGAACGGTCGCCGTCGTGGGCGGGAGCATCGCCGGATGCGCCGCCGCACTCGCCGTACACCGGGGCGGCGCCACGGACATCACCGGCTACGAACGCGCCGCCGGCCGACTGGCGGACCGCGGCGCCGGCCTGGCCGTGCACAACGCCCGCTACGCGGAACTGGCGTCGGCCGGGTACATGGACGCGGACATGCCCTGGCTCCAGCTGTCCCGGCGCCGCTGGTACACCCGCGACGGCCACCGCCCGCTCGGCCGGCCGGTGGGCGAACTGCCCTTCCCGTTCCGCACCTACAACTGGGGCCCGCTCTGGCGCGAGCTGCGCGACCGGATGCCCGCGAGCGCCGTGTTCCGCGGGGACAGCCCGGTCCGTACGGTCGAGATGTCGGCCGACGGCGCCACGGTGCGCCTGGAGGACGGCAGCGCGCACCGCGCCGACCTGGTCGTGGGCGCGGACGGCTACCGCTCGGCGGTCCGGGGCGCCGCCTTCCCCGACGTACGGCCCGCGTACGCCGGTTATCTGGCCTTGCGCGGCACGTTCCCCGCCGAGCGGCTGACCGCGCTCGGCGGCCCGGCCGGCGCGTGGCCGGCCGAGGACTGCGTCTTCGTCGTCTTCCCCGGCGGCCACGCCGTCATCTACCGCATCCCGGACGGCTCCGGCGGCCACCGCGCCAACTGGGTGCTCTACACCGTCCCGCCCCCGGACCTCGGCCTCGGCCTGGACACCCCCACCAGCCTCCCGCCCGGCACCCTCGGCGAGGCGCTGCACGCCCACTTCGCGCAGGTCACCGGGGAACTCCTGCCGCCGTACTGGGGCGGCCTGCTCCAGCTGACCCGGCCGGAGGAGCTGTTCATCCAGCCGATGTACGACTTCACGGCGCCCCGTTATGCCGCGGGCCGCATACTGCTCACCGGCGACGCTGCCACGGTCGCCCGCCCGCACACCGGCAGCGGCGCGGTGAAGGCCCTCCAGGACGCCACCGCCCTGGAGGCCGCCTGCACCGCCGCGGACACCTGGTCCGAGGTGGCCGCCGCGTACGACGCGTCCCGCGGCCCCATCGGCACCTCGATGATGGAACTCGGCCGCCGCCTCGGCGACGCGCTCGTCCTGCGCGGCCCCGACTGGCGGACGGCGGGCCAGACGGACCTGGACGCGCTGTGGGCGGGGGCGGGCGCGGGGGAGTTCGGCGGGCGGGCCTTGTCGGAGGTGCGGGGAGCCGTACAGGGGTGACGGCCTGTCGGCGGCCGGTACGGGGGCCGGTACGACGGGTGCCGGTACGGCCGGCACAGCCACGCGCCCCCGGGCGCCGGGCACCCGCCCGTACGCGTACCGGACAATGGAACGGCCGAGGCCGGACCGCCACCACGGGCCGGCACACCAGGGACGGACAGGACTGATCAGACATGGGACGGGTCACCGAGCGACGCCGCGTCATCCGCATCCGCGACGGAGCCGTGAGCACGCGCCCGGACACCCTCGTCGGCGAGGAGCCGCTGGAGATCCGGCTCGGCGGCCGGCCGCTCGCCATCACGATGCGCACGCCGGGCGACGACTTCGCGCTGGCCGCGGGCTTCCTCGTGAGCGAGGGCGTGCTCGGCGGCGCCGGGGAGCTGGCGAACATCGTGTACTGCGCGGGCGCCACCGAGGACGGGTCGAACACGTACAACGTGGTGGACGTGCAGCTCGCGCCCGGTGTCCCCGTCCCGGACATCACGCTGGAGCGCAACGTCTACACGACGTCGTCCTGCGGACTGTGCGGCAAGGCCAGTCTGGACGCGGTCCGCACCTCCGCCCGCTGGCCCCTGGACCCGCCCGCCGACGCCCCCGCCCGCATCGAGCCCGCGACGCTGTCCGCGCTGCCCGGCCGGCTGCGGGCCGCGCAGCGCGTGTTCGACCGGACCGGCGGGCTGCACGCCGCCGCGCTCTTCGACGCGGACGGCGAACTCCTCGACGTACGCGAGGACGTGGGCCGCCACAACGCCGTCGACAAGGTCGTCGGCCGCGCCCTCCAGGACGGGCGGCTGCCGCTGCGCGACACCATCCTGATGGTCTCGGGCCGGGCCTCGTTCGAACTCGTCCAGAAGGCGGTCATGGCGGGCATCCCCACCCTCGCCGCGGTCTCCGCGCCGTCCTCCCTCGCCGTCGACCTGGCCGCCGAGAGCGGGCTGACGCTGGTGGGCTTCCTGCGGGGCTCGTCGATGAATGTCTACGCAGGGGCGGAGCGGCTGGCGCTGGGCGCGGGAGCGGGCAGGGCCTGAGCGCACCGGCCGGCGCGGGCCCGTCAGCCCGCGGCCGGCCCCGGTTTCTCCCCGGGATGCACGACCCGCGCCAGCAGCGCCATCAACTGCTCGCGTTCGGCGGGGGTCAGGTCCGCGGTCAGTTCGTCGTTGGCGCGGTCGCCCAGCTTTTCCGTGCGGCGCAGGGTGCGCTCCCCCGCGGCGGAGATCTCGATGGCGTTCTTGCGCCGGTCCCTGGGGTCGGGGGTGCGGGTCACCAGCCCGTCGGCCTGGAGGTCGTTGACGACCGCGACCATGTCCTTGGGGTCGATGCCCACGCTGCGGCCCAGTTCGGCCTGGGAGACCGGGCCCAGTTCGCCGACGGCCGACAGCACCGCGTGGTGCATCATCCGCATCCCCTCCTCGGCCAGCGCCTCGGCGACGAGCCGGTGGCCGCGGGCGGCGGCCCGGCCGAGCAGCCAGCTGGGGAGGGCGCGGATACGGGCGGGCGCGTACGGGGTCTCTGCCATGGCGCCAGCCTATCCGGAAAACCATTGGGCGCCCCAATGATTGCTGTTACCGTTGGGGCGTCCAACGGTTTCCCGGTGCGTCCGGGCGACCGCCCCTGCGCGCTTTGTGCCGCGCCCACTCCCCGGAGGTGCCCATGCGGCGAGTCCGCTTCCATTCCTACGGCGGTCCGGAGGTCCTGCGGGTGGAGGAGGCCGAGGTTCCCGAACCGGGCCCCGGTGAGCTGCTCGTACGTACCGAAGCCATCGGTGTGAGCCTGCCGTCCGTACGCCGCACACGCGGGGACGGCAACGGCGGCGGCGTACCGCTGCCCGCCGTCCTCGGCGGCGAGGTGGCCGGCGAGGTGACCGGGCTGGGCCCGGACGTCACCGGCTTCACGGTCGGCGAGCGGATCACCGGGCTCTCCTTCACCGGTTCGTACACCGACGTGGCCACCGTGCCGGCTGCGCTGGCCTCCCGGATTCCGGACGGTGCGTCGAGCGAGGACGCCGTCGCGCTGGTCCGCGGCGGCCAGGTCGCCCTCGCCGCGCTGGCCACCGCCGCCCCGGCCGGTACGGAATCGATGCTGATCACGGGCGCGGCCAGCGCCACCGGGCACCTTGCGGTGCAGCTCGCCAAGCTGCGGGGCGTGCCGCGGGTGGTGGCGGCCGTCGGCTCCGCCGCCAAGGCGGACTTCCTGTACGGGCTCGGCGCCGACGAGGTCGTGACGTACGAGGACTCGTCCTGGGGCGAGCCCGTCGACATCGTGCTCGACGGCGTCGGCGGGGACCTGCTGCCGCGTGCGGTGGCGGCCCTCGCGCCCGGCGGCCGGCTGGTGTTCTTCAACTCGGGCGGCGGCACGGTCCCGGCGTACGACCTCCTCGCGGGCTCGAAGACGATCACCGGGCTGACCATGGCGCGCTTCGCCGCCACCCGCCCGGAGCTGTACGAGCGGCACGGCGCCGAACTGTGGGAGCACTTCCTCGCGGGCCGGCTGCGGGCCGCCGTGCACGCCCGTGTTCCGCTGGCGGAGGCCGCGCGGGCGCACGAGATCATCGAGGGCCGCGGCAATCTGGGGAAGGTCATGCTGATCCCCTGAGCGACGGGCCGGGGCGCGACGGCGGCCTGCCCCATGGCCCGTACAAACATCCTCCGCGTCCTCCGGACGGGGGGAAATCCGGCCGGGTGCGAAGAACCGCCGCGCGTGGCTTGTGGCGGTGCCGGGAGCCCAGTAGCTTCCTGCGCACCGCGAGGAGGTAGGACGTCCTACGTACAGCGTCCATACGGGCGGGTGCGATACCGGGGTTCCGGGTGCCTCTCACCCGCGATCCCGGTATCCCGCCCGCCTCACCCTCCCCTCCCTCCTCCGACGCCCCGCCGATGCCCCGCCTACGCCTCGAAGGGCAGGTCGGATCATGACGTCACCGTTCCGTCTCCATGACAACCACCGCGGCAGACCCGCCGGCGGGTCCCGGCCGCGGCGCCGCGCGCTGGCCGCGCTCGCCGCCGTGACCACCATCCTTGTCCCGGCGGCCACCGCCCAGGCCGGCCCCACCACCGCCGCTCCGTCCACCGGCTTCGACCAGCAGGTGCTGTTCAAGGCGGCCCAGGAGCACGGCTACGCGTGCTTCCGCATCCCGGCCATCGTCCGGTCCGCCCACGGCACCCTGCTGGCGTTCGCCGAGGGCCGGGTACGCAACTGCGGCGACGCGGCCGACATAGACCTCGTACTGAAACGGTCCACCGACGGCGGCCGTACGTGGGGCCCCCTCCAGGTCGTCAACGAAGGCGGCGGCGACACGCACGGCAACCCGGCCCCCGTCGTCGACCGCGGGACCGGCCGCATCCTGCTCGCCGAGACCTACAACAAGGGCCGCACCGACGCCGGGAACTGCGACGTTCCCTGCGACCGCACCCCGCACCTCCAGTACAGCGACGACGACGGCGCCACCTGGTCGGCGCCGCGCGACCTGACCGCCGAACTCCGGCCCGCCGGATGGAACTCCTGGTACGCGACCGGCCCCGTGCACGGCATCCAGCTCACCCGCGGACGGCACGCCGGGCGGCTGGTCTTCACCGTCAACGCCGAGAGCTACGCGGGCGGCCGCATAACGGCCAACCACGCCGCGCTGATGCTCAGCGACGACGGCGGCGACACCTGGCGGGTGGGCGCCGTGGACAGCTACCCGACCGCCGCCGACGGCACATTCCGTCAGAAACCGTCCGAGATGAGCCTGCTGGAACGCTCCGACGGCTCGGTGTACGTCAACGGGCGCGAGCAGGACGGTACCGATCTCGGCCACCGCACGGCGGCCGTCAGCCGCGACGGCGGCGCCTCCTTCGCCCACCCCTTCCGCACCCTGCCCGACCTGTACACGCCGATGGTGCAGGGCTCCGTACTGCGGCTGCCCGCCCGCACCCTGATCGCCGCGCCCGCCGACCCCGACCGCCGCCGCACGATGACCGTCCGCTCCTCGTACGACGAGGGCCGCACCTGGGAAGGCGTGGACCGGGGCGCCCGGATCACCACCGACTGGTCCGGCTACTCGGACCTGGTGGCCGTCTCCCCCGGCCTGACCGGGCTGCTCTACGAGGGCGGGGCGGCCGACGCCCGCGACGAGATCCGCTTCGCCCGCTTCACCGACGCCTGGCTCGGCCCCCGCCGGGGCCCCGACCCGACGACCCCGGACCACGGGCGGCACGCCCGGCCCGCGCTCGTGCTGGGCGGTGCCCGCCCGGTACCGGGCCGCTTCGGGGACGCGCTCTCCTTCGACGGCCGGGACGACGCCGTACGGCTGCCCTTCCGCCGCTCGCTCCCCCTGGGCAGCGGGGACTTCACGTGCAGCCTCTGGTTCCGCTACCGCGCCACGTCCGGCGAGCAGCCGTTCCTGTGGATGGGCGGGGTGGGCAGCCGCAGCCCGCAGGTGGCCCTGCGCGGCGACCCGGCCCGCGGCCGGATCAGCGCCTCCATCACCGCGCTCGACGGCGCCCGGCCCGCCGCCACCGCCGAGGCCGCCACCACCGCCGCGTACAACGACGGCCGGTGGCACCACCTGTCCCTGCGGCGCACCGGCGGCCGGCTGACCCTCGCCGTCGACGGCGCCGAGACCCGTACGGTCCCCGACGTCCCCGGCTCCGTGAGCCGCAACTCCGTCTTCGGCGTGCACGCGGGCCAGAAGGTGGACAGCCGCGCTCACCTGACCGGCGATCTGGACGAAGTACGCGTCTACGGGCGGGCACTGAGCGACGGCGAACTGGCCCGGGTCCGCGAGGAGAACGGACGCGTCAGGGGGCCCGTCGTGCTGAACCTGCCCTTGGACGACGTGGACGACGAGTAGGCACGAGGCCGATGGTCAGCGCCTTCCGTAGAAGGCGTTGACCAGCGACTCCATGCTCTTCTGGAAGGAGCAGCAGAGCGCGATCCACGACCCGTCCACGAAGACCAGGTCGAACCGGCCGCGGGGCAGCGTCGTGCGCGGCCGGGGCCGCAGTTCGGCGATGTCCTGGCGCGGGACTTCCACGGCGAGGGCCAGTTCGGGGTCGCGGGCCCGCCACCCGGTGGCGTGGTCGGTGACCACGAACAGCCGGCGGTCGGTGATCGCCTGGTGCCGGGGCTCGCCGCCCGCATTGGTGACCTGCACGTGGAAGCGCCCGGCCATGCTGGTCCAGCTGCCTTCCATGGGCTTGCCGTACATCATGCGCTCGGCCGCGTCGTCGATGGCGTCCTCGATGTTCTCCGGGGCCTCGCTGATCCCCTCCGCGACGTTGCCCACGGCGCGGGTCAGCCGGTTGTTGGTGAACCGGTTGTCGGTGACCGCGCCGATGGGCCGCGATGCCTTGCCCAGAACATTGCCCAGCACGCCCCGGATCCGCTTCTCCAGCGCCGACTGCTTGGGCGGCAGCCGCAGGTGGGCGGGGACCAGCGGCAGGGACGGGTACACCTCGTACTGCTCGCTCTGCAGCAGCACCTCGCCGGGCTGGAGGAACTGCCGGCACGGGGTCTCGTGGTCGATCACGCGGCCATTCTCCTTGCCTCAGCCGAAGGGATTGTCGGGATCGCGCGGCTGCTGGGCCGCCGCCGGGCGGGACATCAGGCGGATGTCCTGGTCGGCGGCCGGTTTCTGGTAGCGGCCGAGCGGGTCCGGGTTGGCGGGGGCCGGGTCGGTGGGGACCCCGGTCTTCGACGGCGGGCTCAGCGGCCCGCTGACGGCGGGCCCGCCGGCCGTCCTTCCCCCGGAGGGCGACGGATCGAAGTCCGACGCCGGCGGCAGGTGGACATCGCCGTGCCGCTGCGCGCCGCCGGCCTTGGCGCCCCCATCGTCACTGCCATCGAGCATGTGGTCGAGCTTTTCGGCTCCTGCCTGGACAATGGGCGAAAGGGCCTGCGTCGGATCGCCCGAGAATCCCAGTCCCCCCATGCCGAGGCCGACGGCGCCCTTCATCGGCACCTTGATCGCCTTCAGCGCCTTCTTCGCGGCGATCCCCTTCAGGAACTTCTCGGCCTCGACCGGGTCCTTGATGTGCTTCCAGGTCCAGGGCTTGAGCTTCTTGACCTTCGACATCTTCTTGGCCTTCTTCAGCAACTTGATGATGTTGACGAAGGCCCGCAGTTCGGTGGCCAGTTCCTCCAGCACCCGGGCGATACGGGTGGAGACGATCCCGGCCTGGGCCACGGCGGTGGCGGCGGCCGCCGCGGCCGAGGCGCCGACCGTGATGATCGAGGTGGCCAGCGCCACGGCCAGCTCGATGATCGCCCACTCGATCAGCTCGCGGATCAGCGTCTCCACGACCTGCTCGGCCAGCTTGGCCCGGGAACCGGCCTGTTCCAGGACGTCCGCGACCGCGTCCATGTCGGCGGCTTCCTGCTCCAGGGCCGCTTCCATTTCGGCGAGGTGCCCCTGGAACGCGTCGGCCGCGTCGCCGGTCCACTCGTGGGCGAGGTCCGCGCGGTCCCGGCGCTGGTCGGCGATCAGATCGCGCAGGTCGCCGGCCTGTTCGCGCCACAGCTTGGCGGCTTCCTGAAGGCCCTCGTCGTCACCGGTGACGGCTTCCAGGTGCTCGGCGAGCGGTTCGACGAGCGGACGCATGATGGCGTCCACCGCCGAGTCGAACCCGCTCATCCAGTCGTTGACCTTGTTGTAGGCGCTCACCGCGCCCGTCGCCACGCCGCTCATCGGGCGCCCCCGGACCCGCCCTGGACGTGCTGCATCGTGCGCACGGTCTCGTCCTCGTCGGACTGGTACGCCCGTGCCGTCTCGGTGACGCCCTCGCCGACCTTCTCCTCCAGCGTCGCCGCCTTCTCCAGGATGTCCAGGCAGTCCTCGCTCTGCTCCGAGTAGGCGCTGTACAGTTCGTCGGCCTCCGGGAGTTTCCCGAATGCCTGCTGGTTCAGCGAGTGCGAGGCGAGCTTGCTGCGTATCGCCCGCAGCTTTTCCGCGCGCTGGTCAGAACTTTTGGCGAACTTGTGCAGAGCTTCTTGAGCAGCGGTGAATTGCTCGGGCACAGATCTCCCCCGATCCGTTGTCATGGTGCGGTCAGGCGCGCCGGGGCGCCGCAAAGACCCGGACCACAGTACGGCGTCACCGGCGGCGGGCAGGACGGGGGTGTTGGGGCCCTTGTGCAGATATGTGGGGTCAAGAGGCGGCGCGGGGCGTGGAGTTACCGACCGCGCTTTGCTGGTTATTGGTCAGCCCTAATAATTCTCTTGACCATTATTTGGGGTTGATGTGCGAGCCCGGGAACGGCGTAGCGCACCTAACGGGACACCCCGGGAAATTGCCGCAAAAGCCGGGTCACCGTTCCGGAGCCCGCGGCGCGTCCGTGATGACGGAAGGCGAAAGGCCGGGATTCCTCAAGGGCCACGGGCCGTTCGAGGGCGACGGTTCATACGACACGCCGCGCGGCCTCACCGCCCCGACGCCCCCACCACCTCGGCCCTCTCCCCGCGCCGCGCCTGCCCCGTACCGGTCGCCGCTGCGGTCTCCGCCTCTTCCGGCGCCCGTGCCGCGTACCGCTTCGCCAGCACCGCGCACACCATCAGCTGCATCTGGTGGAACAGCATCAGGGGCAGGACGGCCAGTCCGGCTCCGCCGCCGAACAGGACGGTGGCCATGGGGAGTCCGGCGGCCAGGCTCTTCTTCGAGCCGGCGAAGGTGACGGCTATGCGGTCGCCGCGGGGGAAGCCGGCCTTCTTCGAGCCGTACGAGGTGATGGTCAGCATCAGGGCCAGCAGGACGGCCTCGACGCCCAGCAGGCTCAGCAGTTGCCACGGGGAGACCTGGCGCCAGATGCCCTCGACCATGCCCGTGCTGAAGGCGCTGTAGACGACGAAGAGGATGGAGCCGCGGTCGACGAAGCCGAGGATCTTCTTGTGCCGGGTGAGGAAGCCGCCGATCCAGCGGCGCAGCAGTTGTCCGGCGAGGAAGGGCACGAGCAGTTGGAAGACGATCGAGACCAGGGAGCGGGCCGAGAAGCCGCCGCCGTCGCCGCCCAGGAGGAGGGCCGCCAGCAGCGGGGTCAGCACGATGCCGACCAGGCTGGAGAAGGAGCCCGCGCAGATCGCCGCCGCGACGTTGCCGCGCGCTATGGAGGTGAAGGCGATCGAGGACTGGACGGTGGAGGGGACCAGGCACAGGAAGAGCAGGCCGGTGTAGAGGGGCTGCGTCAGGACGTACGGGACCAGGCCGCGGGCGGCCAGGCCCAGCAGCGGGAAGATCACGAACGTACAGGCCAGGACCGTCAGGTGCAGCCGCCAGCTGCGCATCCCGGCGAGCGCCTCGCGGGTGGAGAGCCGGGCGCCGTAGAGGAAGAAGAGCAGCGCGACCGCGCCGGTGGACGCGTTGTCGGCGACGGTGGCGGCCGTGCCGCGGGCGGGCAGCAGCGCCGCGAGGCCGACGGTGCCGACGAGGGCCAGGATGAATCCGTCCACGGGGAGCCAGGAGGGGTTTCTGAGCTGAGGGCGGCGCATGGTCTCTCTTCGACGGTTGGTGTGGGTGGGGTGATCGGTGCAGGTGAGGTGGTCGGGAGGCGTGGTGTGGACGGTGCCCTCTCCAGCCTGCCTGGCGCCGCGGCCATCGGGAACCCCTCTTACCGTGGTGACTGCTATCACGGATCGCGATGACCGCCGGTAGGCTGGGAGCATGTTCGATCCGGTGCAGTTGCGTACGTTCCTCGCGGTGGCCCAGACGCTGAGCTTTACGCAGGCCGCGCACCGGCTCGGCCTGCGGCAGTCCACCGTCAGCCAGCACGTGCGCAAGCTGGAGGCCGCGGCCGGGCGGCGGCTGTTCTCCCGGGACACCCACGCCGTGGACCTCACCGAGGACGGCGAGGCGATGCTCGGCTTCGCGCGCACGATCCTGGAGGCCAACGAGCGGGCCGCGGGTTTCTTCACCGGGACACGGCTGCGCGGCCGGCTGCGGTTCGGGGCCTCGGAGGACTTCGTGCTGACCCGGATGCCGGAGGTGCTGGAGGAGTTCCGGCGCGACCACCCCGAAGTGGATCTGGAGCTGACGGTCGAGCTGTCGGGGACGCTGCACGAACTCCTGGCCGCCGGCCGTCTCGACCTCGTCCTGGCCAAGCGCCGCCCCGGTCCCGCGCGCGGCCGCCCGGAGGCACCGACCGGCCGGCTCGTCTGGCGCGACCGCCTCGTGTGGGTCGGCACCGACCGGCTGCGGCTGGACGCGCGGCGGCCGGTCCCGCTGGTGGTGTTCCCGCCGCCCGCGGTGACCCGGGCCTGCGCGCTGGAGGCCCTGGAGCGGCAGGGCCGCGACTGGCGCATCGCCTGTACGAGCGGCAGCCTGAACGGCCTGATCGCGGCCACCCGGGCCGGGCTCGGCGTGATGGCGCACAGCCTCGGCATGATCCCGCCCGGCCTGGTCCGGGTGCCGTCCCGGGCCGGACTGCCGGACCTCGGCGGGGTCGACTTCGTCCTGCTGTACGGCGACGAGCGGGAGGGCGCGGCCAGGGGCCCCGCGGAGGCACTGGCCGAAGCGATACTGGCGGGCGGGGACCGGTTGCAGCTGCCGTAGGCGGCGCCGTGAGTCCGGAACCGTCACCTCTGCACCAGAAGCGGACCCCCGCCTCTCACCTCCACGCCAACGAGCACGACGCCGCGTCCCACAGCGCCTGCCGGGCGCGCAGCGACTCGATCACCGCCTCCGCGGCCTGCGCCCACTTCTCCCGGTCGTTGCCGCAGATCTCGACGAGCATCCGCAGGGCCATCGGCGCCTGCGGGTCCGCCTCGCCCCCGAGGTGCCGGGCCAGGTACTCCCGGAAGGTCGCCAGCCGTTCCTGGACGCCCTTGATGGCGGCGACCTGCCGGACCGTGCCGGGCATCAGGTCCGCGCGGCCGAACGCGAACACGGCGGCCCGGCTGTGCAGCGGCGCGTGGGCTACGACGTCCCAGGTGGCGGCGGTGAAGTCGGCGGCGCCCGGGGGCACGTCGGCGTACTTCAGCGCCTTGGCAACCGTGCTGCCGTCGAGCAGCAGCGCCACGAACGACTCGACCGGGACCGTGTCGGCCCCGGTCCGGCGCATGCCGTCCACATACAGCTCGAAGCGGCTCCGGTAGCCGTCACCGACCGCGTCGCTCTCCTCGGCCAGGACGATCTCGTTGATCAGCCGGCGGCCGACGGCGGGCCCTCGCGGCACCCACGGCACCTCGGTGCAGGTGAGCTCGCGCTGCAGGCTCTTGAGCAGCGCCATGAAGCCCCACACCGCGAAGACATGGTGTTCCTGGAAGGCCGTGACCCGGCCGAGGCTGGTCAGTTCGCCGTGTACGCGGTGTTTCGCGACGTGGTCGCGGGCCGGGCCCACCCGGCGCAGCAGGGCGCTCAGTCCGGGGTGGGCGGGGCCGTCGGGCCGCGGGCGGTCGTCGGTCCGGTGCTGGTGGCGCTGATCGGGACGGTGGTCGGTGCGGTGGCGGTGGCTGGTCATCGTCGGCTCCATCGGTGATCGGACCGTCGGCGGTCAGGCGGGCGCGCCCGGCGCGGTGGCGCGCAGCGTGAACAGCAGTGGGCACTCCCCCTCGATACGGGCGGGCAGCCAGTACCTGCCGTCCGCCCGCCGCTCCAGATACGGCAGCATCGGGAACCAGGCGGAGGGGTACTCGTGCAGGAACTCCGGCCGCAGCCCCGCCCTGATCACGCTGGTCACGATCTCGCCGAGGGAGTGCGCCCAGGTGTATCCGGCGATCGCCCCGGATCCGGGCCCGGCGTACGAGCCGTCGAGGTCGTGGGTGACGGGTTCGGTGCGGTGGAAGTACGGATGGCGCAGCCGGGGCCCGTCCGCGTCCTCGTCGAAGTCGAGTACGTGCACCATCGGGTGGTACTCGGCGACATAGAGCACCCCGCCCGGCGCCAGGTAGCGGGCCGCGGCGCGCGCCCACCGGCCGATGTCCGGCAGCCAGATGAGGGAGCCGAACGAGACGTAGACGATGTCGAAGGCGTGGTCGAAGCGGGGCGGCAGGTCGTAGAGCTGCGCGCAGACGAACTCGGCGGCGAGGCCGGCCTTCGCGGCGATGGCGTTGGCCTGCCCGACGGCGGACGGCGAGAAGTCGACGCCGGTGACGTGCGCGCCGCGGCGCGCCCAGCTCAGCGTGTCGAGCCCGAAATGGCACTGGAGGTGCAGCAGCGAACGGCCCGCCACCGGGCCCAGTTCCCCGGGCTCGAAGGACTGGAGGCTCTCGCGCCCGGCGAGGAAGCCCCGCACGTCGTCGTGGTCGCTGCGGACGTGGACCTCGGTCCAGGTGTCCCACAGGGCGCGGTTGGACTCGGTCCAGCGGGCGTGGTCGGCGGCGTCCGCCGCGTACGGCTCTCGGGTGGTACGCATTCGGTGGAAGTCCTCCCGGCTCAGGCGGCCGTGGCCGGGAAGCGGGCGGCGGACGGGATACGGCCGCGCGGCGGCGTGCGGTGGCCCCGATGCGCAGGGCGGGCGCGCCAGGTTGCGTAGGCGGCGCGCGCCCGGACCGGACGCCGCCGCGCCGATGGCTGGGTCATGTCTCCTTCTCCCCCCGTGGGCCGGTGATGCCTGGGATACGGAGCCGGAGGCGGACGCGTTCACCCCTGTTTGCGGCCGGTCGCCGACCCGCCCGAGACTTCCAAGATGCGTCGGGGAAAGATTTGGTGCAGATCCGGTTCCGGCGCCGTGATCGTCCGGCTCCCACCGCCCCGCCGATGTCCGGGCTTCTCCGGAGTAGCCCGTTTTCGGCGCATGACCAGCGACTATGCCATCCGTCCGCCGGGCAGGACGCCCCTCCCGCGGGCCGTCCTGTTGGGGTACGGTCTCGGCCCTGTGTGAAGCACCACGAGGAGCTGGGTCATTGCGCGAGTTCACCGTCCCGCCTTTGGCGACGGCGCCCCGCGTCGGCGGGTTGGCGGACGCCGTCTTCGACCATGCCGACTCCGATCCCGGCCGCGTGGCGCTGGCCCGCAAGGACGCCGCCGGGCAGTGGCGGGACGTGACCTCGGCCGCGTTCCGCGACGAGGTGCTGGCCCTGGCCAAGGGGCTGCTCGCGCACGGCGTCCGCTTCGGCGACCGGGTGGGGATCATGTCCCGTACCCGCTACGAGTGGACGCTGTTCGACTTCGCCCTGTGGTCCGTGGGCGCCCAGCCCGTACCGCTGTACCCCACCTCGTCCGCCGAGCAGGTCTACTGGATGCTGCACGACGCGGGGGTCACGGCCTGCATGGTCGAGCACGAGGACCACGCGATGACCATCGGCTCGGTCATCGACCGGCTGCCGCAGCTGCGCCGGCTGTGGCAGCTGGACGCCGACCCGGTGGCCGAGCTGACGGCGGCGGGCGCGCACCTGGAGGACGACGTGGTGCACCGCCACCGCATGGCCGTCACCCCGGACGCGACCGCCACGGTCATCTACACCTCCGGCACCACCGGCCGCCCCAAGGGCTGCGTGATCAGCCACGCCAACTTCATGGCCGAGGCCGACAACGTCGTCCAGCGCTACGAGACGGTCTTCCACTCCAAGCCCGGTGACGAGGCGTCCACCCTGCTGTTCCTGCCGCTCGCCCATGTCTTCGGGCGGATGGTGCAGGTCGCGGCGATCCGCGGCCGGGTCAAGCTCGGCCACCAGCCCGAGCTGTCCGCCGCCGCCCTGCTCCCCGACCTCCAGTCGTTCCGGCCGAGCTTCGTCCTCGCCGTGCCGTACATCTTCGAGAAGGTCTTCGCGGCGGCCCGGCGCAAGGCCGAGGCGGAGGGCAGGCTCGGCCCGTTCGAGAAGGCCGTCGAGGTGGCGGTCCGCTACGCGGAGGCGCTGGAGCACAAGGCGTTCGGCACCGCGTCCGGGCCCGGCGCCCCGCTGCGCATGCAGCACCAGCTGTTCGACAAGCTGGTCTACGGCAAGGTGCGGGAGGCGCTGGGCGGCCGGGTGCGGCACGCCATGTCGGGCGGCTCCGCGATGGAGCGCCGGCTCGGGCTGTTCTTCGCGGGCGCCGGCGTGACGATCTACGAGGGGTACGGCCTGACGGAGTCCACCGCCGCCGCCACCGCCAACCCGCCCGAGCGCACCCGCTTCGGCACGGTCGGCTCGCCCGTGCCCGGCACGACCGTGCACATCGCCGAGGACGGCGAGATCTGGCTGCACGGCGGCCAGATCTTCCAGGGCTATCTGAACAACCCCCGGGCCACCGACGCCGTGCTGCACGACGGCTGGCTGGCCACCGGCGACCTCGGCGCACTCGACGAGGACGGCTATCTGACGATCACCGGCCGGAAGAAGGAGATCCTGGTCACCTCCGGGGGCAAGACGCTCTCCCCGGTCGTCCTGGAGGAGCGGGTGCGGGCCCATCCCCTGGTCGCCCAGTGCATCGTCGTCGGCAACGACCGCCCGTACGTGGCCGCGCTGGTGACGCTGGACCCCGAGGCGGTCGCGCACTGGCTCGCGATGCGCGGCAAGCCGGAGCTGCCGCCGACGGACCTGGTGCACGACCCGGACCTGGAGACCGAGATCCGCCGGGCCGTCGTCGCCGCCAACACGCTGGTCTCGCAGGCCGAGTCGATCCGTACGTTCCGGATACTGGCGCACCAGTTCAGCGAGGAGCACGGCCTGCTGACGCCCTCGCTCAAGCTGAAGCGCAAGGCCATCGAGGCGGCGTACGCGACGGAGGTGGACGCGCTGTACCGGACGTGAGGGGCGGGCCCCGGGTGCCTCCCCCGTACGTACCCGTGGCGCTCGTACCTGCGCGGATGCCGCCTCCCCCGTACGGCGGAAGCGGTTCATCCCCCGGCCCGAGGCGCCGTACGCGGGCCGCCGGGAGGCTCGGGTCCCATGAACACCGATCAGCGCACGGACCGCCAGGGCCTCCTGGGCCGCGTCGCCGTCGCGGCCTGCGCCCCGTACCTCCTCCTGAAACTGCTGTGGATTCTGGGCCATGACATCGGCATCGTGGACCTGGGCAGGGCCGGCCGGGGCACCTGGATCGCGGCCAACGTCGTCACCTTCCTCATGGACGCCGTCGCCGCCGCCGTCGCGTACACGCTCACCCGCCCGTCCGGCCTGCGCGCTCCCGCGTGGCTGCTCGCGCTGCCGCTGTGGATGGCGTCCGGGCTGCTCACACCGCTGATGCTCACCGTGCCCACCGGCTCGGCCGTCGCCGCCCTCACCGGCGCGGCGAACCCGATGATGTCCGGTACCTTCCTCCAGCCGTGGGTCTACTTCGTCGTCTACGGCGCCTTCATCGTCGAGGGCATCACCCTGATGGGGGCGTTCTCGGTGTACGCGCACCGGCGCTGGGGCGCGCTGCTGCGCCGGCGGCTGGGGTCCGTACCCGCTCCGGCCCCTGGTGTACGGGCCGCGCGGCGGCTGCTCGGCGTCCCCGCGGCGCTGCTGCTCGCCATACTCGGCGTCATCGACGTGCTGTGGGGCCTCGGCATGCCGACGGGAGCCGGAGCCGGGGCCCTGCCCGCGCGGACCGCCGTCACGGCCACGTCCGGTGTCGTCCAGGGACTGCTGGTGCTGGCCGGCGCGGCCGGGCTGGGGGCTCTCCTCTTCCCCGGCCGGGGCGCCTGGCGTCAGCTGCGTACGCGGGTGCCGCTCGCGCTGGCCTGGCTGGGCTCGGCGACGGTGTTCGCGTGGGGCGGCACGCTGTGGCTCTCGTGGACCGCGGCCGACGCCCTGACCGGCGGGAGCACGTCCCCGGCCCGCGGCCTGCCCGGTCTGGTGGGGGCGCTGGAGCTGATCGCCGGTCTGGTGGTGCTCTGCCTCGGCACGCTCACCCTGGCGGCGGAGACGGCGCCGGACCGCCCGGTGCGCCCGGAGCGTCCGGTGGCGCACATACCGTAACTTTTCGACCTTCACTTGAGGTGCGCGGGAATGCACCGTGCCGGATGATCGTTGACGTTGGAGAACATGCACGTCGACCTAAGGATCGAATCTCTCGTGAGCAAGGTCCCCCACATCACCCTCAACAACGGCGTCGCCATGCCGCAGCTCGGCTACGGCGTCTGGCAGGTGCCGGACGACGAGGCTTTCACGGCCGTCGGCAGCGCCCTGGAAGCCGGGTACCGCAGCATCGACACCGCCGCGATCTACGGCAACGAGGAGGGCACGGGGAAGGCGCTCGCCGCCTCCGGCATCGCGCGTGACGAGCTCTTCGTGACGACGAAGCTGTGGAACGACGCCCAGGGCTACGACTCCACGCTGCGCGCCTTCGACGAGTCCCTGAAGAAGCTCGGGCTGGAGTACGTCGACCTGTACCTGATCCACTGGCCGCTGCCCGCCCAGGGCACGTTCGTGGACACCTACCGGGCGTTCGAGAAGATCTACGAGGAGGGCCGCGCCAAGGCGATCGGCGTCTCCAACTTCCAGCCCGCCCACCTGGAGCGCCTGCTGGGCGAGACCTCGGTCGTGCCCGCGGTCAACCAGATCGAGCTGCACCCGCGGCTCCAGCAGGCCGAGGCCCGCGCCTTCCACGCCCGGCACGGCATCGCGACCGAAGCCTGGTCGCCGCTGGGCCAGGGCAAGGACCTCCTGACGGACGCGACCGTCACCCGGCTCGCCGAGAAGCACGGGCGCACCCCCGCGCAGATCGTGCTCCGCTGGCACCTCCAGCTCGGCAACGTCGTCATCCCGAAGTCCGTGACCCCGTCCCGGATCAAGGAGAACATCGACGTCTTCGGCTTCGAGCTGGACGACGCCGACATGGCGGCGATCGCGGCCCTCGACTCGGGTACGCGGCTGGGTCCGGACCCGGACTCGTACAACGGCTGAGACCGCGGTTCCGCGATCTCGGCGTACGGCTCGGCCGTACGCACCTCTTTCCGGCGCCGCCGGCCCGCTCCCGGGCCGGCGGCGCCGTCGCGTAGGCATCACCTTCTCCTCACCGCACCCCAGCTGAAGCGCGGTTTCCCGGTTTCCCGCGCTGCCCAGGGGGTTGGGAAACCCCTTGGCCGCGGCGCTGAACAGGGCGAATGTCCTGAGTGCCGGGTCCGGGCAGCCAGCGGCCCCGGCACCGGAAGAACCACAACGGAGGAGAACCACATGTTCCGCATCCCTCGCGCCGCCGCCGCACTCGCGGCCACCGCGGCCGTGTTCACGCTCGCCGGCAGCACGGTGGCCACCGCCGCCGGCACCTCGGCCCCCGCCCGGCAGACCGCCTCGCCCGCAGTCCAGGACATCGTCTGCACCGTCAACGACAACGGCGTCAACTACCGCGGCGGGCCGGGCACCAACTACCCGGTCCTGGGCCAGGTGAACAGGGGCCAGAAGATGAACGCGAAGGGCCGCGAGGGCTCCTGGGTCATGGGTGACCTCTGGGGCGGCCGGACCGGCGTGTGGATCCACGTCGCCTACCTGAACTGCTGAAACCCGGCTCGCCGGCCCGGCCACGCCCGCGCCACGGCCCGGCGAGCCGAACACACGGCGGGGTGGTGGAGGGTCTTCCCGGCCCGGGAGGGCCACCACCCCGCCCGGCACCGGCCGGCCGCCGCGGCCACGACCGCACACCGCACGCGAGCACGCCGACGGGGGCGCGCGGCGTCGGCACACGTGGTCGACCGGGGGACGGCGCCCGGCCGGCGCCGGTATCGGGCCCGCCCGCTCCCAGGGCGGTCCCGATACCGGCGCGGCTCACGTCTTTGTGGCGTTGCGTGGGGTTCTGGCCAGGACGGCGTAATATCAGCCAGTGGCTATCGAACTCACAGACGATTTGATCAAGCTGGAAGAAGCTGCCGTCGCGGAGCACGCGAAGGTCCGGGCCATGCAGGCCGAGTACGGCCGCCCCGCCGACGGCGACGGCTGGACCGACGACCAGCACACGGCCTGGCAACAGCAGTGGGACGCCTGGCGCACGGCTTCGGAAGCCGTCCAGGCCGCGATCAGCGCACACGCCGAGGCCGCCGGCGAGAGCAGGTACGAGGTCGAGAAGGCGCTGAAGGGGAAGGTGCGGCATCCGGAGCCCGAGGAGGGCTAGGGCGTTTCTGATGGATCTCCGTGGGGGGACGGAGCGGCGTTCGGTGCGTGCGCTCGGCGTGCGGTGTGAAGGGTCATGTGGCGGAGCCACCTGTCCCTTTGCGCCGTGCGGCGAGGGTGCGTGCCGGGCGTCGCGAGGTCAGAAGCGCCCTAGGACGTCCGGCGAATCGGTTCCGCGTCACAGCCCGCGCAGCGCCTCGTGGAAGTCGTCGTAAACCGACCAGCAGTCGATACTGCCGTCGTCGTTCAGACCGCCCATGTACCAGTCCGGGGCATGGGCGAGCTGAACGAGACACAGACCGTGGAATCTCAGCACGGTCGCGGGGTGCGGAAGTTCGGAAGATGCCGGAGGGACGCACCACCTCACGGTCCGGGCGGGGCGTATCGGCACGGCCTCGTGATCCCCGGACGACCGAGCCCCGCCCTCACCGCAACGCATACCCCCCGTCCGGATACAGCGTCGAGCCCGTCATATAGCCGTTGGTGAAGAGGAAGAGGACTGTTTCGGCTACTTCGGGTTCGGTGCCGAGGCGGTTGAGGAGGGCGGCTTCGCGGTAGTGGGTGGCGGCCTGTTCGCGGATGTCGGCGGGGCGGCCGGACCAGAGGTTGCCGTCGATCATGCCGGGCGAGACGACATTGACGCGGATGGGCGCGAGTTCGACGGCCAGGCCGCGCCCCAGGCCCTCGATCGCCGCATTGCAGGCGACGTAGGCGGGCGCCGGACCGGCCGGGCGGACGCTCGCGGCGCCGGACATCAGGACCACGGAGCCGTCCTGGGAGAGCCGGGGCGCGGCGTGGCGGACGGCACGGTGCGTTCGGCGAGCGGGGCGTGCGGGGGCGGGGTGGCGCTCATGCTGTACGGGTCCCTTCGGCAAGGCGGTCGTCCCGCTCGGGGCGGGCGATCGCCCGGTCGTCGCGGCATGAAGATCAAGTCGTGGCTTGAAGATCAATCGGAGGCGGGCACCGGTCATTCCCCGGACGGCGCGCCCCGCCCCGTACGGGACCCGCGGCCCCGCACGGCACCCCCGGCCCCGCACGCCGCCCGCCCACGCCGCCCGCCCCGCACGCCGCCCCGCCTACGCCGCCCGCGCCGTGTGGAACGTCTGGGCGGAGAGCCAGAAGAGGTCAGGGCGCCGGGCGGCGCCGAGCGGGTCGTCCGGGTCGAGGAGGCGGGCGAGGGTGGCGCGGTCGTCCTCGTCCAGGAACTCGGCGAAGACCTCGGTGGCGCGGTCCAGTTGCCGGGTGATGTGCCGGCGCCGGGCCGCGTCGAGCGGGGCGGGCACGTCCAGCAGGAAGCTGCGGCTGCGCGGGGACACCAGGCCCGCGCCGGTCAGCAGGGCGGGCCAGTCCTCCACGACGCCGCGGGAGCCGGGCAGCGCCGCGCGCATCCGGGCGAACCAGTCCTCGCGCACCGCCTCCAGACGGGCTTCGAAGCCGGGGCGGCCGAAGCCGAAGTCGCGGGGCAGCATGCGGGACGACAGGCCGCCCTCGGACGCGACGAGCAGGCCGCCCGGACGCAGCCGGCCGGCCAGGGCGGCCACCGCGGCGGCCTGGTCGCCGACGTGGTGCAGGGCCTTGCTGGACCAGATGAGGTCGGCGTCGCCGAGGCCGTCGAGGCCGTCGGGCAGTTCACCGACGTGGGTACGGAAGCGGTCGCCGAGGCCGAGGCGGGCGGCGCGGTCCCGGGCGCGTTCGAGGAGCGCCTCGGTCGGGTCCACCGCCACGACTTCGGCCTGCGGGAAGGCGCGGGCGAGCAGACAGCTGGTGACACCGGGGCCGCTGCCGACGTCGAGTACCCGGCGTACCGCGTCGGGGCCCGGCCCGGACGGCTCGGTCAGCAGGTCGCGCAGCCAGGCCGTGGCCTGGTCGAGCATCGGCGTCTGGAATTCCGCCTCGCCTTCGAGGTGGGCGGCGAGCGCTTCCCAGTCGACGGTGGTGTGGTCGTGGTGAGGGTGGTGGTCGGCCGGGCCGGGCTGCGGGCCGTGGTCGTGGCCGGGTGCCGGGATGGTGGTGCCGTGGCTGTGGTCGGTCATGGACCGAGGGTCGGGCAGGCCGCACCGGAGGGCAACCTTTGTTGCCGGTCCGGCAAGACACCCCGCGTCCGGCCCGGTGAGCCGGCCACCGTAAGGTCTTGGGCCGTGGGAACTCCAGGATGGATACCGCCGACCGAAACGGAACGGCGGCTGTGTGAGGCGGGCGCGCGGGGCGACTGGGAAGGCCAGATCGCGGCGGTGGCAGGCGAGGACCTGTATTTGGTGGTGCCCCAGCAGGGCCAGGAGCCGCTGCCGGTCTACGAGGACCCGGCCGTGGGCGGCACCTGCATCCCGGTGACGACCCGCGGCATGCTGCCGCCCTGGCACCCGCAGCAGTTCTTCGACCGGGTGACGCTCGAAGAGCTGGCGATGGACTGGCCGAACGACAAGTGGAAGCTGGCGGTCAACCCGGGCACGCCGTGCGCCGCGTACCTGCCGGCCACCGCCGCGCACCGCGCCGCCTGGACGCGGATCAGGGCCCAGTGCGGCATACGGCCCGGCGGGCTGCTCAGCACCCACTTCGGCGGGCCGTTGCACGGCCCGCTCGCCCAGGGGCTCGCCTGCGGCGCGCCGGTCGCGGTGCACCACAGCGTGCCGTGGAACGAGCTGGGCACCGCCTTCCTCGACTACTCGGCCGACGCCGGGCTGCTGCGCGAGCAGTGGTCGGTGGTCGATCCGCCGTCCTGGCAGCAGCGCCTCGGCCAGCTGCTCGACGCGCAGTTCGTGCCTGCCGGGACGGAGGCCGCGCTGCGGGCCCGGAGCGGCGGGGAGAAGGAAGAGGAGAAGGCGGAGGCGGGTTCCGGTGAGGTGCCGGAGCTGGTGGAGAAGTACGAGGAGCGGTTCCGCGCGGACGGGGTGCTGCCCGCCGGCGGGCGGGTGAAGTCGCTCGTCGCCCTGGACTACGCGCACGCCGTCGCCCTCGTCCGCTGGGGCCTGGGCGCCCGCCTCTGCGCCCCGCCGGAGGCCGAGCAGGCGGTGCTGCGCGCCGGGGAGCTGGCGCGGGCGGCGTACGGCTCGTGGCAGGAGTTCTCGGCCGGGTACGCGCTGGGCCGGGCGCTGGCCTTCGACAACGGCTGGTTCGGCGCGGCGTATCAGGAGGCCGTGCACATTCACCGTGTCCTCACCCAGGACCCGGCCTCGCCGTGGGTGGGCCTGCCGCTGGCCTGAGGGGTCGTACGCGGGCGATCGCACCGCCCGTCAGGTGATGTCCGTGACCGTCACCGTCACGGTGACCGTCGGCGCGCCGCCGCCCTCCTCCCCTGACGCGTGCCCCAGCGCCTCCCGCACCGCCGCCACGACGCGCGGCCGGACCGCGCGGGTCACGTCCAGGGCGCGGTGGCCGCGCCGGACCGCCAGGTGGACACGGAGTCGCCACTCGCCGGGGCCGGGCCCGTGCTCGGCACGTACGCCCGCGACGCGGCCGTTCCGTACCACCGAAGGGGCCGCCGCGGAGCCCGTGCGCGACGCTCGCCCGGTCACCGTCCCCCGCAGCAGTTCGCCGAACCCGGGCCGGAGGAAGGCGACGCCGGGCGTGTCCTTGGCGGCCCCGGCCGCGGCCCGCAGGACCGCCCCGCGCAGTTCCGCGTCACCGTTCATGAGGTGCTCCTCTCCCCGGTGCCCGGGCCGCCGCCGGTGTCGCTCTCCATGAGGTCGATCACCTTGACGTCGATGTGCTCGACGGCCAGGCCGACGCCGTCCCGCGCCGCCGCGCGGACCCGTTCGCGTACCCGGTCGGCGAGGGCGGGCAGCGGCCAGGCGTACCCGGCGACCAGTTCCAGCGCCACCTTCATGGGCCCCCGCGGTGCGAGCAGGGTGACACGGCAACTGCCCGCCTGTACGTCCGGCAGCGTCTCGGCCGCGGCGCGGAAGACCTTGGCCGCCGCGGCTTCGGTGATCCACGCGTCGTCCTCGGGCTCGCCCAGCGGCAGCGTCCGCCCCGGGCGGAGTTCGGTTCTGACCAGGTCCATCACCCGGGCCGTGAAGCGTTCGGCGTCCTGGTCGTCCGTTTCGCGCCCGGCCTCTCCGGCGGCCTGCCGGGCCTCGCGTACGTAGCTGTCCAGCACGCCGAGTCCGGCCAGGGCCTGCTGGCAGTACGGGCACTCCTCGGCATGCGGGCCGGTGCCCGCGTCCTCGCCCGCGTCGCCGTCCCGGTCCGCCCACACGGACGACAGCGTGCGGCCGCACGGCAGGGTCGGGTCGTCGTGCTCGCCTAGCGCCATGCGCCCATCGCCTCCGTCAGATAGCGGCGTGCTCGAAAGACCCTGCCACGGACCGCCTGGTGGCTGATGCCCACCACGTCGGCGATCTCCTCGTACGGCAGGCCGTGCAGTTCGCGCAGCACCCAGCAGGCGCGCTGCTCCGGGGTGAGCCCGTCCATGGCCCGCGTCAGCGCCTCGACGGCGGCGGTCGACTCGGCCGCCCGCACCGGTGACGACGCGTGCTCGGGCGCGGTCGGCTCCGGGACCGAGCCGAGGTCCTGGGTGAGGGGTCTGCGGGTCCGCAGCAGATTCAGGCAGCGGTTGGTGACGATGCGGTACATCCAGGTCGCGAAGGCGGCGTCGCCGCGGAATTCCGGGATTCTGCGCCAGGCGCTCACGAAGGCGTCCTGTACGGCGTCCTCCGCGTCGGTGCGGCTGCCGAGCAGCCGGGTGGCCAGGCGCAGGAGCTGAGCGCTGTGCCGGCGTACGAGCACCTCGAAGGCCCCCTCGTCCCCCTCCCCGGCGCGTACGGCCAGCAGGGCATCGCTGGGTTCGGGCACTCACCGGCTCCTTCCTCGCTGTGGCCGTGCGCACGGGGCCGCTCCGCCGCCCGGCCCCGGCCGCGCCGCCACGCCTACGTCATAGCCCCGTGCGCCCCGTTGGACACCTGCCGACGCCGAACGTCACGCGGACACCGGCACCCGCCGCGCGCGTCCGCCCGGCACCGCTCCTAGGCCGCTCCACCGCGCACCGCGCGTTCTGGTGCCCCGTACACGCTTGTACGCTGCGCAAACGGGCAGACGGACCAGGCCGGGCGAGCAGCCCGGCTGTATCGGGGAGAGGACGGACACACGATGAGCGGGAGCGGTAACGGCCGCGGGCCGCAGCGGGCGCTGCTGACCACCGGAGCCGGCCGTCCGCGCGCGCGGAGCGCGGCGCTGCCGAGCTGGCCCCGGATCCGGACCGCGGCCCGCCGTACCCCGGTCTCGATCTGGAACGACGATGTGTCCGACTGGGCGGCCAGCCTGACGTACTACTCGGTGCTGGCCCTGCTGCCCTCCGTGATCGTCACCATCTCGCTGATCGGCATCGCCGCTCCGGAGGCCACCGAGGAGCTGATCAACCACGTCAGTTCGCTCGCCCCTGCCGGGTCCGGCGCGACCGTCCGCCGGGCGCTGGTGACCATGGCCCACCAGCGGACCGCCGCGTGGATGCTGGTGGGCGGCGGGACCGTCAGCGCCCTGTGGTCGTCGTGCAGCTACCTGGCGGTGTTCCGGCGGGCCCTGCACGCCATGTACCGGGTGCGCGACGACCGGCCGCCGTGGCACAAGGCGCCGCGCATCCTGGCGACGGCGCTGCTGCTGATGGCGCTGCTGATCAGCAGCGCGGTGGCCCTCGTGGTCAGCGGCCCGCTGGCGCACACGGCCGCGCGGGGGCTGGGCCTGGGCGAAGGCAGCGGGGCGGTATGGGACCTGTTGCAGTGGCCGCTGCTGTTGCTGCTGGCGGTCGTGCTGGTGATGGTGCTCTTCCGTACGGGCCCCTCCCGCACGCGCGGGCGGCGGGCGGTGCCCGGCGGGGTGGTCGCGGTGCTGCTGTGGCTGGTGTCCTCGGCGGGGTTCACGTTCTACGCGTCGTACGTGGGCACCTTCAACCGCCTCTACGGGTCGCTCGCCGGGCCCGTGGTCTTCCTGATATGGCTGTGGTTCTCCCACCTGTCCCTGCTGAGCGGCGCCCAGTTCAACGCCGAGCTGGCCCGTATGGAGAACGCGGACAGCGCCCCGGGGGGCGGAACCGGCAAGGCCGCGGACGGCTGAGCGCACCCGCCCGCTGCCGTACGGACGGCCGGGTGCGCCCGCTCAGCTCGCCCCGTGGCCGGTGGCGATCTCCTCGACCCGCCGCGCCAGTGTGAAGTCGAGTCCGGTGATCGCGTTGCCGGCGCTGTGGGTGTTCACGGCGAGGGTGAGGGTGTTGTAGCCGAGGGTCAGTGCGGAGTGGTGGCCCAGCTCCTCCTGGATCTGGGCGACGTGCACCACCATCGCGGCGGCCGGCAGGTGCCGTTCGAAGCTGTAGGTACGGGTCAGCCTGCCGTCCGCCACCGACCAGCCGGGCAGTTCCGCGAGGCGGTCCTCGATCTCCTTGTCCGTCAGCGGGTCCACCGATGCGTCCATCTCGCTCCGCCTCTCCGTTCACCGCGTACGTCCCGGGCGCACCGTCCGCATCACCGGGCCGTCCGCGTCGTGTTGATGGCATTGATTGCAGCAGTTCCAGCGTGGCACGCCGAGGACGCTTTCGCGCCAATGTGCGCACGGCCACGCGGCGGGCTTCCGGGACACGGGGGCCGCTCGTATGCTCCTGCGCCTGACGAGTCGGCCGTTACGCGGCGTAGTGGGGAGTGACCGTGGGCAGCGTGAACCGTATGGAGCATCAGTGCACAGACGGTATGGGGAGTCCGCGGCGAGTGTTCCTCGGCCGGGCTGCCGCGGTGGGCGGCGCGCTCGCCCTCGGGGCCGGGGGGACGGCTGTCGCCGCGCCCGCGCCGGGCGGGGCCCGTCGCCGCAGAGCGGGCCGGACCGTGGCCGTGCTCGGCGGCGGTGTGGCCGGGCTGACGGCCGCCCATGAACTGGCCGAACGCGGCTTCCAGGTCACCGTCTACGAGCGCAAGCCGGGCGGGCTGGGCGGCAAGGCCCGCAGCATGGACGTACCGGGCAGCGGGCGCGGGGGGCGCAAGCCGCTGCCCGGCGAGCACGGTTTCCGTTTCATTCCGGGCATCTACCACAACCTGCCGGACACCCTGCGCCGCATCCCGTTCCCCGGCAACGCCAACGGCTGCCACGACAACCTCGTCGCCTCCACCGAGGTGATGTTCGCCCGTACCGGCGGCCGGGAGGACATCCGCCTCCCGTTCTCCATGATCGGAACTCCCCCGCCCGTCCTGACCCCCGACGCGTTCCTGCGCATGCTGACCGGGCTGCTGCAGACCGCCACGCACCTGCCCGCCCACGAGATCGCGTACTTCGCCAACCGGCTGCTGGTGTTCCTGACCAGCTGCGACCGGCGCCGGCTGGAGGTGTGGGAGCACACGCCGTGGTGGCGGTTCGTACGGGCCGCGTCGATGTCGCCGGACTATCAGCGGCTGCTGGCCGTCGGCCTGACCCGCAACATCGTCGCGACCAAGGCGGAGATCGCGTCCACCCGGACCGTGGCGACCTGCGCCGAGGCGTTCGTCTTCAACATGCTGGGCCGGGGCGCCGACGGGCAGCCCGACCGGGTGCTGAACCTGCCCACCAACGAAGCGTGGATCGACCCGTGGGTGGCGCATCTGCGGTCGCTGGGCGTGGCGTTCCGCGTCGGGTGGTCCGTACGGGATCTGCGGCTCGCGGGCGGCCGGATCGCGGAGGCGGTCGTCACCGACCCGCAGGGCGCACGGCAGTCGGTCGTCGCCGACCACTTCGTGCAGGCGATGCCGGTCGAGCACGCCCGCGGGACCTGGAACGCGGCCGTCCGGGCCGCCGATCCCCAGCTGGCGCGCTGCGACAAGCTGGCGACCGACTGGATGACGGGCATCCAGTTCTATCTGACCGAGCCGACACCCATCATCCACGGGCACATCAACCACATCGACTCGCCGTGGTCGCTGACCTCGGTCGGGCAGGCGCAGTACTGGAAGAGCCGCGATTTTCCGGCCGACTACGGGGACGGGACGGTCGCCGACTGCCTGTCCGTGGACATCTCGGAGTGGGACAAGCCGGGCATCCTGTACGGGAAGACAGCCAAGCAGTGCACCCGCGAGGAGATCGCGCGGGAAGTCTGGGCGCAGATGAAGGGCGGCCTCAACGACACCGGTGAGCATGTGCTGCTCGACGCGAAGCTGCACTCCTGGTTCCTGGACCCGGCCGTCGGCGGACTCGGCACCCCGCACCCCACCAACGACGAGCAGCTGCTCATTCACCCCACCGGCACCTGGTTCAACCGGCCCGCGTCCCGTACGGCGATCCCCAACCTCTTCCTCGCCGGTGACTACGTGGCCGTCGACATCGACCTGGCGACCATGGAGGGCGCCAACGCGTCCGCCCGCCAGGCCGTGAACGCGCTGCTGGACGCGTCCGGTTCGGGCGCCGGGCGGTGCACGGTCACGCCTCTGTACCGCGCCCCGGAGTTCGCGGCGCTGAAACGGCACGACGAGACGCGCTACCGGCTCGGGCTGCGCAACGCGTTCGACCTGGGGTGAGGGCCCGTGTCATGACCCCGGCCGGGAGCCGGCGCGGGCCGCCTTCCCCAGGAGCAGTTCCCGCTCGCGTACGTTGTGTGCCAGGGCCGCCGCCCGCTCGAACTCCTCGCGCGCCTCGGCGGCCCGCCCCAGGCGGTCCAGCAGCTCGCCGCGGACGCTCGGCAGCAAGTGGTAGCTCTTCAGGGCGGGTTCGCCGGTGAGCGCGTCCACCAGCTTCAGGGCGGCGGCGGGGCCTTCGGACATCGAGACGGCGACCGCCCGGTTCAGCTCCACCACCGGGGAGGGGCACAGGGCCAGCAGCTGGTCGTAGAGGGCGGCGATGGCGGCCCAGTCGGTGTCCTCGTAGCGGGTGGCCATGGCGTGGCACGCGGCGATCGCCGCCTGGAGGGAGTACGGGCCGCGGCCCGCGCGGTGCAGGGCGTCCACGCCGCGGCGGATGAGCATGCGGTTCCACTTGGCGCGGTTCTGGTCGGCGAGCAGCACCGGCTCGCCGTCCGGTCCCGTACGGGCGGGGATGCGTGACGCCTGGAACTCCAGCAGCGCGGCCAGGCCGTGCACTTCGGGCTCGCCGGGCATCAGGTTCGCCAGGACGCGGGCCAGGCGCAGCGCGTCCTCGCACAGGGCCGGGCGCACCAGGTCGTCGCCGGCCGTCGCGGAGTAACCCTCGTTGAAGACGAGGTAGATGACCTCCAGGACGGAGGAGAGGCGGTCCGCCCGGTCGCTGCCGTACGGGACCTCGAAGGGGACCCGGGCCTTGGCGAGCGCCCGTTTGGCGCGGACGATCCGCTGCGCAACGGTCGCCTCCGGCACCAGGAAGGCGCGGGCGATCTCCGAGGTGGTCAGCCCGCCCAGCAGCCGCAGGGTGAGTGCGATACGGGCGGGTGCGGCCAGCACGGGGTGGCAGGCCGTGAAGATCAGCCGCAGCAGGTCGTCGTCGATGTCCTCCGGGTCCGCCGGTTCGGGCGGTGGCGGTGCGTCCTCCAACCTCCGCCCGACCTCGGCAAGTTTGCGCGCGTAGGTCTCCTTGCGGCGTACGAGGTCGATGGCGCGGTGCTTGGCGGTGGCCATGAGCCAGGCGCCCGGATTGTCCGGCACGCCTGACTCCGGCCACCGCTCCAGCGCGGCGACCAGGGCGTCCTGCGCGATCTCCTCGGCGATGCCCACGTCCCGCACGATGCGGGTGACACCGGCGATGATCCGCGCGGACTCGATCCTGAACACCGTCTCGACCGCGTCTGCCGTGCCTGCCGTCGTATGTCCTGCCGTCACGGCCACCCATCAGAGCAGCCGGACGCAGGAGCGGCAAGCGCGACCGGCACGGCGGTTCCCGGCGGGGCCGGGTCAGCAGCCCTCGACGATCTCCCGGACCTCGGCGGTGACGGTCCAGTGGTCCTCGTGGACCTGCAGGAAGCGGCGGGCCCACTCCAGCGCCTCGGCCTTGTCCTTGGCCTGGACGATGGAGTAACCGCCGACGACCTCCTTGGTCTCGGTGAACGGCCCGTCGGTCGAGCTGAGCTTCCCGCCGGACCAGGTGACCCGGGTGCCCTCGGAGGTGGCGGCCAGCCCGGCGGTGTCCAGCATGACCCCGGCCTTGGTGATCTCTTCCAGCAGCTCGCCCATACGCTTCTGGAGTTCGGGGCTCGGGCCGCCCTCGGGGGCGTTCTGCTCGTCGATGCGGATCAGCGTCAGGAAGCGCGGCATGGTGACTCCTCGGTCGTACGGCGGGCTTACCCCGCCTCTCACCTGTGCGTCGATCGGGCGACCGCCGGATCGACAGGTCCGCCGGATTTTCTTCGGAGATTTTTCCGGCGGCGCCGCGCCGGGTCCCGGCGACACCGCACCTTATCCGTACAGGCGTACGGAATCGGCTACCGTTCGGCCCATGACGACTGCTGCGGTCTCTCCGAAGACGGCGTCCGGGACGGCCGGGGTGGGCGCGCTGCTGCGCGAGTGGCGGCTGCGGCGCCGGGTCAGCCAGCTCGATCTGGCCCTGCGCGCCGACTCCTCCGCCCGGCACATCAGCTTCATCGAGACCGGCCGCTCCCGGCCCAGCCGGGAGATGGTGCTGCGCCTGGCCGAGCACCTGGACGTACCCGTACGGGACCGCAACGTCCTGCTGATCGCGGCCGGTTACGCACCCGGCTTCCCCGAGACACCGCTGAACGACCCGTCGATGGACGCGCTGCGCGGCGGGGTGGAACGGCTGCTGGCCGTCTACGAGCCGTTCCCGGCGCTGGTCGTGGACGGTACGTACCACGTCGTCGCCGCGAACCGGGGCATCCAGGCACTGATGGCGGGCGTCGGCGCCGAGCTGCTGGAGCCGCCGCTGAACGCCATGCGCATCACCCTGCACCCGGCCGGTCTCGCTCCCCGCATCCGCAACTTCCTGGAGTGGCGGGAGCATCTGCTCACGCAGATGCAGCGGCAGTTGGCGGTGGTGCGCTCGGCGCCGCTGCGTGCGCTGTTCGAGGAGGTGAGCGGCTATCCGCTGCCCGCGGGCGGCCGGGAGACCGCAGCGGACGGCGGCCACGCGCCGTATGCGCTGCCGATGGTGATCGAACACGACGGCCGGGTGCTGTCGTTCATCTCCACCATCGCCACCTTCAACACCCCGATGGACGTGACCGTCTCCGAACTCGCCCTGGAGACCTTCCTTCCGGCGGACCAGGAGACGGCCGGCCATCTGCGGACGTGGCTGCCGTAGCGGCCACGCCGGTGCCGGTTCAGGAGGCGGGTACGCGGTCCAGGAAGCCGGATACGCAGCGGATGCGGCCGTCCGCGGCGAGCGTCGCGACATCGGACCCGGCGACCGGGGCCGAGCCGTCCGGCGCCACCAGCTCCCAGCCGAACCGGACCAGGTCGTGGTGCCCGTCCGGCTCGCCCAGCGGCCGGAACACGAAGCCGGGGAACTGCGCGTGGGTCGCGGCGATCACGGCGGCGAGCTGCTCGTGCCCGGCGACGTCGGAGAACGGGTCGGTGTACGTGGCGTCTTCGGTGAATGCCGCGGCGACGGCCCCGGCCGCATTGTCGCCGCTCGCGTTCCAGGCCGCGAAGTAGCGCGTGACCGCGTCCGCGTAGCGCTCCGTGCCGGTCTGCCGCGTCTCCGTCTGTGCCATGGCCGACTCCTCTAATTTCGTCAGTGGTACGGGTCCGCGGTGCGTCGCGGGCCCGCGTTCGGGCCGGTCGGCGGGCCGGAGTGCGCCGGCCCGCCGACCGATGCCCCAAAGATGCCGGGGCGCGGGGAAGGGTGCGATTACGTGCGGGGTAATGGGGGACGCCGGGCGGCCGACCGGATATTCGCCGGCGGTGGCGATCACCCGCGGCCTACGCTGCGCCCGTCGCGCGGCGGCCGGTATCGAGAGACGAGGAAGCGGTTGTTGGAGCAGCAGCACACGGATCCGGCGGACTTCTACACCGGTATCGTCGCGGAGTCCTACGCCCCGTTGAAGACCTTCTCCTACGATGCGGAGATCTACGCGGCCTTCGTGCGCGAGGCGGGCGGCCCGGCGCTGGAACTGGGCTGCGGAGACGGTGACCCGCTGCTCGCCCTGCGCCGCGACGGTCTGGACGTCGAAGGCGTCGACTCCTCCGCGGACATGCTGGAGCGCTGCCGTCGCCGGGCCGACGCGGCGGGCGTCTCCGTCACCGTCCACCACCAGCGGATGGAAGCGCTCAGCCTGCCGCGCCGGTTCCGGGCGGTGTTCCTGGCCGGGCCGACCTTCAACCTGCTGCCGGACGACGCGACCGCGGCCGCCGCGCTCCACGGCATCCGCCGCCACCTGACCGACGGCGGTTCCGCGCTGGTTCCGTTGCACGTCCCCTCCCCCACCCCCGCCGAGCGGGTGGGCCGGGTCCGCACGGCCGTCGCCGACGACGGCGCCGAGCTGCGCTTCTCCGTCGTCTCCGAGGAGCGCGACGAGACCGCGCGGACGCAGACCGCCGTGCTGCGCTACGAGCGGCACGGCGCCGGTGAGTCCACGGTCGTGGAGCGTCCGTGGCTGCTGCACTGGTATCCCCGCTCGGTGTTCGAGGAGCTGGCCGCGGCGGCCGGGCTGGCCACGGTGTCGGTCACGGACGCGGATGGCCGGGCCGCCGCGGACGACGCGATGGACATGTTCTTCCGGCTGCGGGCCGCGTGAGCGTCACCGGCCGAGCAGCGTCGCCAGCGTCCGCTTGACGGTGGTGCCCGGATCGGCCGCGGGGCCGTCCGCGCGCCAGGCCACGAAGTGGTCGGGGCGGACGAGTACGGCGCCTTCGGGGGCGAGTCCCGGCAGGGTGCCGGCCGGGACCCGGTGTGCGGTCAGGGTGATGCCGAAGGCGGCGGCCGCCTCCGTGGCGGCGGGGAGCCAGGCGGCGCCCTGCGGACCGGCGATCAGGGCCCAGTCCGCGCCGACGAGGTCGTGGGTGGAGGTGCGGCCGTCCTTGGCGTGCTCCAGGTGCTCCAGCGTGCGGTGCGGGAGCCGGTGGCCCGGGTGTACGTGGTCGGAGAGGGTGTCCGGGGTGGGATCGGGGGCACTGTCGGGCGGGACGACGGCCCCGGACGGGTACGCATAGCGCATCATCGCCCGTACGTAGTCCCGCGCCGTCCGCGCGTACAGCTCGTTCGGGTCGGCGCCGCCGAGGGTCCGGTACCCCTGGTGCATGCCGCGGGAGAGGGCGAGGGAGGCCCGTACCGCGGCGCGGCGCTCCGGCTCGTACGTGTCCAGCAGCCGTTCCCCGGCCTGTCCGCGCAGGACCGCGGCGAGTTTCCAGGCGAGGTTGTGGCCGTCCTGGATGCCGGTGTTCATCCCGAGGCCGCCGGCCGAACTCTGTACGTGCGCGGAGTCCCCGGCGAGGAAGACCCGGCCGTTCCGGAAGGACGGGGCCGCGCCGACGGCCGCCTCCCAGGCGTTCACCGCCACCAGGTCGATGGGCAGGTCCGGGTCGCCGATGGCGGTCCGCAGCAGGGCCAGGGCGCGGTCCGTAGGCAGGGGCGCGATGCCATCCGTGTCGTCGGGGCGGTCCGGGTAGTCCATGAGGTGCGAGACCCACTGGTCGCGGCCGTTCATGGAGAAGACCGTCGCGTAGATGCCCGCGGTGCGTATGAAGCACATGAGGTCGCGCCGGCCGTCCGCCCCGGCCGGGAGGCCGGCGCGGTAGAAGGCGGTGTGCAGCCGGGCGACCACCTCGCGGTCGGGCATGGTGATGCCGAGCAGGCGCCGTACGGTGCTGTGCGCGCCGTCGGCGCCGATCACATAGTCCGCGGCGATGTCGTGCTCCTCGCCGCTGCCGCTGTCGGCGAGCCGCACCCGTACGCCGTCCGCGCCCTGTTCGAGGCCGGTCACGCCGAGGCCGGACCGCGCGTCACCGCCGCGCCGCAGCAGTTCGTCCAGCGCCAGCCGCTGCACCTGGAGATGGTTGAGCACCAGCCGGCAGTCGACCGGGCTGCAGGCCCGCAGCCAGCGGACATACGGCTCGGGCGGCGCCACCCGCTGCCGTACGGTGCCCAGCGCGCTGTCCTTGAACACCGCCTGGAAGGGCTCGGCCCCGTACCAGCCCGTCCGCTCGACGGCGTCCCCGAGGCCCGCCGACCGGAGCAGTTCCAGCGTGCGGATGCTGCTCATCGCCCTGGGCGGGCCGGTGAGCGGGTCCCGCTTGTCGACGACGAGCGCGGGCACGCCCCACCGTGCCAGGAACATCGCGGTGACCAGACCGACCGGGCCGCCCCCGGCCACCAGCACCGGCACCCTGCGGGGGAGCGGCCGCCCCGCCGTCGGCCGCTCCGTCTTCGTTTCCCGTATGCGCACAGCACACCGTCCTTTTCCCCCGGCCCGGTCCGCCGCCGGGCCCGATCCGCCCAGCCTGGACGCTCAAGTCGGCTTGAGCGCAAGATGGTTCCGTGCTGCCCGGCGACGAGGACGACCAGCTGTATCCGATCAGCGAAGTGGCCCGCTGCTTCGGCCTGTCGGTGGCCACGCTGCGGTACTACGACGAGCTGGGGCTGCTGCCGCCCGCCGGACGCCGCGGGAACGTACGGCACTACGGCCGGCGCGAACTGCGGCGGCTCGCGCTGATCCAGCACCTGCACCACGGCGGCATGCTGAGCCTCGCGGACACCGCCGCCGCGCTCGGCGAGCGCGGCCCGGACGGGGTGCTGCGCCCGCCGGGGCGGGCGGTGCTGACCGGCACCATCCAGCAGCTCGAAGAGCGCATGGCGGACCTCCAGGCCGCCCAGCAGCGCCTCGCGCACCTGCTGACCTGCCCGAAGAACGATCCGGTACGGGAGTGCACCCACCTGCGCGAGGAACTGGACCGGAATGTGACGGAGGCGCTGGGGCGGTGACGGGATGTCATGATTCCCCTGCTGATTATTGACCGGTCGGTCTCGAAAGCCTAGGGTTCCCTCATGGCACGGACCAAGGCATTCGATCCGGACGCCGCCCTCCAGGCAGCCCTCGAACTGTTCTGGCGGCGCGGCTACGAAGCGACGTCGATGACCGACCTCGTCGACCACCTCGGCATCGCCCGCGCCAGCATCTACGCGACCTTCGGCAGCAAGCACGACCTCTACCTCAAAGCCCTGGAGCGCTACAGCCGGCTCTCGGACCCGGGACTCATCGAGGAACTGTCACAGCCGGGGCCCGCACTGCCCGCCATACGGGCGCTGGTGCACCGGTTCGCGGAGGAGGCCGCCTGCGACGACCTGGGGCGCGGCTGCTTCGTGACGAACACGGCCGCGGAACTGGCCGCGCACGACCGGCACGCCGCCCGGCAGGTCGAGGCGAGCTGGACCGTACTGGAAACGGCGCTGACCTCGGCGCTGACGCGGGCACGGGCCCAGGGCGAGCTGCCCGCCGGCCGCGACCCGCGGGCACTGGCCCGGATGCTGCTCGTCCTGATGCAGGGGCTGCGCCTGATGGGCAAGTCGGGACAGGAACCGGGGCGGCTCCGCGACGCGGCGGAACAGGCGCTGGCGCTGCTGGACTGAGGGCGCGGGCGGGTTGGCCGGGGGTGGGACTCCGGGGCCTTCTCCGCATGCCTCCGCGCGCCTCCGCATGCCTCGATTCGAGACTGATCGTTCTCGATAGAAGGTGTCCGCGAGCACAACACGCACCACGAGCACGGCACGCACCACGAGCACGATCACCGCACGAACACGACCACCACATCACCACGAGCACGACCGGAGAAGGGACCACCCCCATGACCACCCCCATGACCACCACCCCCACCCCCGCACGCTTCGCCGGAAAGTCGGTCCTGGTCACCGGCGGCGGCACCGGTATCGGCCGGGCGGTCGCCCTCGCGTTCGCGGGCGAGGGCGCGAGCGTCGTGGTCGCCGGGCGTACCGAGGAGACGCTGAAGGAGACGGTCGCCCTGGTGGAGGCCGCGGGCGGCCGGGCGGCGGCCGTCACCGCCGACGTGACCCGGGGCGCCGACGTGGCCGCGCTGGTCGAGGAGACCGTGCGCCGCTTCGGCGGGCTGCACGTGGCGGTCAACAACGTCGGGGTGTTCGTGCCCCCGGCACCCACCGCCGACATCCCCGAGGAGGACTGGCGGCGCGCCCTGGACACCAATCTCACCGGCACGTTCCTGTCGATGAAGCACGAGATCGCCCATATGCGGGCGCACGGCGGCGGCGCGATCGTGAACATCGCGTCCAACCTGGGCGCCTCGCTGCGCCGCCCCGGGATCAGCGCCTACGTCGCGGCCAAGGCGGCGGTGAGCGCCCTGACCCGGAACGCCGCCCTCGACCACATCAAGGACGGCGTACGCATCAACGCGGTCTCGCCCGGCAAGGTCGACACTTCCATGTCGACGCTGCCGGGCGAGACCGCGGAGCAGAAGGCCGAGCGGATGCGGCGCGAGGTGCCCGTGGGGCGCTCGGCCGCGACCGCCGAGATCGCGGCGGCGGTGCTCTACCTGTCGTCCGACGAGGCGGCGTTCACCGTGGGCGCCGAGCTGGTGGTGGACGGCGGGGTCACCGCCTGATCCTCCCCGGCCGTCCGGCCGCGGACCGTGCGGCGGGCGGCCATCCAGGCGTACACGAGGATGCCGGCGAACAGGAACAGCACGCCCTGGTAGATGGCCGCGTATCCGGCGCCGGCGACCAGCCAGAAGGTGAAGCCGAAGGCGACCACGGCGAGCACCATGTCGCGGGCGAAGCGGGCCGGGCGGACCTGGTCGCGGCGTCCGGTGAGCAGGAAGTAGATCTGGGCGCCGGCGGCGAGCAGATACGGCACGGTCGCGGAGAACGTCGTGATCAGTACGAGGATCTCGAAGACGCCGCCCGCGCCGATCAGGTAGTTGATCACGGTCAGGGCGGTGGCCAGCACCGAGGCGGCCAGCACGCCGAAGGTCGGCACACCGCGCTGCTTCTTCAGGAAGGCGGCCGGGAACAGGCCGTCCTTGGCGGCGGCGTACGGCGACTGGGCGCTCATCAGCGTCCAGCCGTTCAGCGCGCCGACGATGGAGATGACCGCGGCGATCGCGATGACGGTGCCGCCCCACTGCCCGCCGAACATGGCGTTGACCGCGTCGGAGAACGGCGCCTTGGAGTCCACCAGCTTGTCGTGGGCGACCGTGCCGAAGACCGAGACCGTGCCGAGCAGGTAGACGACGGCGGCGCCGATGGTGCCGAGGACGGTGGCGCGGCCCACGTTGCGCTCCGGGTCGCGCACCTCGCCCGCGCTCATCGCCGCGGATTCCACGCCGACGTAGCTGTAGAGCAGGATGGCCGCCGCGGCCGACATGCCGCCGATCGCGCTGCCGCCGCCCTCGTGGAACGAGCCGAGCTTGTCCGGGTCGAAGAAGAACAGTCCGACGACCGCGATGAACAGCAGCGGGACGAACTTCAGGACCGTGGAGACCAGCTGGACGGCGCCCACATAACGCGTTCCGGCGAAGTTGGAGAGCGCCGGGAGCCAGAGCGCGACCAGCGCCACCAGCAGGTCGGTGCCCTTGGAGTCATGGCCGGGGAAGAGCACATGGACATAGCCGACGGCGGCGACCGCGAGGGCCGCGTTGCTGACCCAGGTCATGGTCCAGTACGACCAGGCCGACAGGAAGCCGGCGAAGTCGCCGAACGCCTCGCGGGCGTAGACATACGGGCCGCCGGTGTCCGGGTGGCGCTCGGCCAGCCGCCCGAAGACCAGGGCCAGTGCGATGGCGCCGACGGTCAGGACACCGAAGGCGACCAGGCTCACGGTGCCGAAGGGGGCCACTGATGCGGGCAGCAGGAAGATACCGCCGCCGATGATGTTGCCCATCACTAGGCAGGTTGCGGTCCCCAGACCGAAACGGCGGGTGTGCCGGTCGTGCATGGCAGGGTGGGCCTCTCGTCGTGCTGTGCGGGCCCGGAGTTGCCGGGCGACTGCATATGGTCTTCGACCTGCGACGTTGCACAAAATCAGCGGGTTTTGTCCCGCACGGTGCCGTCGGCGGGCGGAAATACTTCGGGCCGGGGGCCTTCCGGCCGCAGTTCGTCCGCCGGACCCCCGAGGGGTATCTGCGGCCCGTCCACCTCGTGCAGCCAGCGCCGCAGGACCGCGTGGACCTGCTCCGCCCCGGCCGGCTCCCGCCCGTCGGCGGCCGGCGGGGACAGTTCGGCGGGCCACAGCAGGAAGGGGCGGCTCTGCTCGCCGCCCAGGCCGCCGTGCGAGCCGATCTGCTCCTCGAAGGCGTGCACCGCGCCGGTCCGCGGGTCGCAGGCGGAGTTGACCATGATGTCGGCGGCGTGCGGGAAGCCGTCCGTGCGCCGCACGGCCTCCGCCGCGCCCGGGCCGAACCCGGCGAGGGGGTCGCGGCCCACGGTCCGGCCGGTGTCGAGGTGGTGTTCGGCGCCGTCCGGTCCGAGCACCACGGCGCCGTGCGCGGCGGAGCGCACGAGCAGGAAGCCGATGCCCGGGTGGTTGGCGAGGGTGGGCAGCAGCGCCGGGTGGCGGCGGTCGATCTCCTCGCGCGTCACCCGCCCGGGCAGGTCGGGGAAGGACACCAGGCCGAGATTCCCGGAGGCGAGCACGACGGGGTCAAAGGTGCCGCAGCCGTCCGTGCCCTCCGGGCGGTGCAGCGCGGCGCGGGCCGCCTCGCGCGCCTCCGCGCCGCTCGCGGACCGCCCGGCGCGCCGGGACACCGGCAGGCCGCAGCCCGCGCGCACCAGGTCCTCCAGGCCGAGTCCGTAGGTCTCCAGGAAGGTCGGTCCCGGGCTCTGGCCGTGGTCGGAGAGCAGCACGATCCGGTAGCGGCGGGGGGCGTACTGCGCGGCATCGGCGATCAGGCCGACGGCGCGGTCCAGGCGGCGCAGGACCTGGTGGGTGTCCCGGTGCCGGGGGCCGGAGTGGTGCGCGACCTCGTCGTACGCGACGAGGTCGGCGTAGACGGCCGTGCGGCCCGCGAGCAGGTCGCCGATCACGGCGGCGACCACGACGTCGCGCTCGACGACGGTCGCGAAGGCCCGGATGAAGGGGTAGAGGCCGCCGCGCTTCACCCGCGGGCGCTCCCCGCGGATGCGGGAGCGCAGGGACTGGCCCGCCTCCCGCACGATCTCGGCGGCGAAGGAGACGGCCGTGCGGGTCGCGTTGGCCGGGTCGGAGAAGTACGCGAAATAGCCGGCGCGGGAGCGGTTGTGCCGGCCGCGGCGGGCGGCCACCGACATCACGAGCGCGAGCTGGTCGGCGCCGCCGCTGAAGAGGTTGCCGCGGCCGGCGCCGTCGTAGCTCAGCAGCCCGGCGTCGCCGGTGCGGGCCACGGCGCGGCGCTGGAGCTCGGCCGCGCTGCTGGGCCGGTTGCTGACGATCAGCCGGCCGGTCTCCTTTTCGTACCACCGGAAGGCGGGCAGGTCGTGGTTGGTGCCGTGCAGGAGGGCGAGCTGGCTGGCGCCGGTCTGGCTGGACCAGTCCGTACGCCACGGGGTCAGCCGGTGGGTGCTGCGGAGCCAGCCCGCGACCGTGCCCATCAGGGGCCGCTCACCGTCCGTCGCCTCGCGCAGCACGTCGTGGCCCAGGCCGTCGAGCTGGAGGAAGACCGTGCCGGGCGCGACGGGGCCGACGTCGCCGGGGGCGCCGCGGCGGCGGCCGTGCCGGCGCCCGGCCAGCCGCACCAGGCGTCTTCGATACGCGTCGTCGTCGCGCACCGCGAGGAAGGTGGAGGTGGCGGAGGAGGTCGCGGACATCACGGCGGCGACGATCACCGCTGTCTCGGGCGCGGCCTGGCCGCCCTCGGGGATCAGGCCGAGGGCGACCAGCAGCAGGGAGCCGTTCAGGAAGAAGACCAGCAGCCCGAGGACGAGGGCCGGCACCAGCAGCAGGGCCCGGACGAGCAGCGGCCACACCAGGGCGCTGAGCAGGCCGAAGGCGCCGGCGCCGAGCGCGGCGGTGAGGAAGGTCCGGGTGATGCTCTCACCGCTCGCGGACTGGAGGCGGAAGTCGGGCAGCAGCGCGGCGAGCAGGAGCAGCGTCAGCGAGGACACCGCCCAGACCGCGGTCACCCGCAGCAGGGCGCCGCCCGCCGTCCGCCACCGGGGCCGTCGCATCCGCGCTCACCTCGCTCCCGCCGCCCGTCACGCTCGGACACCCGCACCGGGCATCACGCCTACAGCGTGTCACAGCCCACTGACAGTCCGGCCGGGCGGCGGGTCCGGCCGGGCGACAGGGCGGGGCGCCCTCGTCCTGCGGCTTCCGGCCCGGTCAGCCGCGCCCCGCGAACGGCACCTGCGCCTCGGCCGCCTGTGCCGGTTCCCCCTCCCCCGGCCACCGCCACAGCCCCGCCTCCGCCAGGCGCGGCAGCACGCCCTCCCCGAACCAGTACGCCTCCTCGACGTGCGGATGCCCGGAGAGGACGAATTCCTCGATGCCGAGCCGGTGGTACTCGGCGATCCGCTCGGCCACCTCGGCGTGGCTGCCGACCAGGGCGGTGCCCGCGCCGCCCCGTACCAGCCCGATGCCCGCCCAGAGGTTGGGCGCGACCTCCAGCCCGTCCGTGCTGCCGCCGTGCAGCGCCAGCATCCGCCGCTGCCCCTCGGACTCGCTGCGCGCCAGCCCCTTCTGTACGGCGCGCACCGTCTCCGGCGAGAAACCCGCCAGCAGGCGGCGTGCCTCGGCCCACGCGTCGTCGGCGGTGTCCCGGGTGATCACGTGCAGCCGGATGCCGAAGCGCACCGTGCGCCCGGCGTCGGCCGCCAGCTTCCGTATCCAGGTGATCTTCTCCGCCACCTGCCCGGGCGGCTCTCCCCAGGTCAGGTACACATCGCTGAAGCGGGCGGCGACCTCGCCCGCCGCCGCCGAGGACCCGCCGAAGTAGACCGGCGGTACGGGGTCGGGGACGCGGGCCAGCCGTGCCTGTTCGACGCGCAGGTGCTCCCCGTCGAAGTCGACCGTCCGCCCCTGCCACAGGTCCCGCACGATGCTCAGGAATTCGCCGGTACGGGCGTAGCGCGCGTCCTTGTCGAGGAAGTCGCCGTACGCGCGCTGCTCGTGGCTCTCGCCTCCGGTGACGACGTTCAGGAGCAGCCGCCCCGGAGCGTGCCGCTGGAAGGTGGCCGCCATCTGGGCGGCGAGGGTGGGCGCGATGACGCCGGGCCGGAAGGCGACCAGGAATTTCAGGCGCTCGGTCTCCCGGGCGAGCATCGCCGTGGTGAGCCAGGCGTCCTCGCACCAGGCGCCGGTCGGGGTCAGCGCGCCCTCGAAGCCGAGCTGTTCGGCGGCGCGGGTGATCTGGGTGAGGTAGCCGAGGGTGGCGGGGCGCTGGCCGCCCGCCGCGCCGGCGGGCAGGCCGTGGCCGCCGCCGACGACGTGCCGGCTGTCGCCGTAGGTCGGCAGGAACCAGTGGAAGGTGAGGCTCACGAGGTCTCCGGAAGCAACGGGGGAAGGGGGAACAGCGAGAACGGGTGTCAGAGGAGGCCGTGCCGGGGCGGCCGGGTGCCGTTGAGGACGTACCGGCCGAGGTGCTGGACCTTCCAGCGCGCCGGGTCGTGCAGCGTGTGGGTCCGCGCGTCGCGCCAGTGCCGGTGCAGGTTGAGCCCGTCCAGGGCGGCCCGGGTACCGGCCACCTCGAACAGGGCGCTGCCCGTCTCCACCGCCGTCTCCCCCGCGTACGCCTTCGCCGCGGCGACCGCGATCGACGCCTCGGCGGCGGTGTCGTCGGTGAGGCGGCCGGTGGCGGCGTCCACGGCGCGGGCCGCGGCCTCCAGGAGGGACTGCGCGGCCCGGACCCGCAGTTCCAGTTCGCCGAAGCGCTGCACGAGCAGCGGGTCCTCGGCCGCCGTCGCGAAGCCGCTCTCGAACCACGGCCGGCTCTGTGTACGGACGAACTCCGCCGCTTCGGTCAGCGCTCCGCGGGCGATGCCGGTGTCGATGGCGGTGTGCAGCAACTGCGCGATCGCACCGTGCAGTTGCGGGCCCTCGAAGGTGAGGTGGTGCGGGACGACACGGTCGGCCGGTACGGCAACGGCTTCCAGCCGGACCGTGCCGCTGGCGGTGGTGCGCTGCCCCATGCCGTCCCAGTCGTCGACGACAGTGACGCCGGGCGCGTCCCGCGGTACGTACGCGACGTGCAGCTTGTCCCTGGCGCCGCGGGCCAGCACCGGAATCCAGTCGGCGAACAGGGCGCCGGTGGAGTAGTGCTTGGTCCCGGTCAGTACGTAGCCGTCCTCGGTGGGCTCCAGCCGGGTGCGGATGTCCTGGACGTGCCGGGTGCCCGCCTCGGACTGCGCGTTGCCGAAGCGGCGCCCGGCCAGCACCTCGCGGAAGAAGAACTCCCGCTGCCGGGAACTCCCCTGGGCACGCAGCACGTTGATGTACACGAAGTGGCTCTGGGGAATCTGGGCGAGGCTCGGGTCGGCTGTGGCGAGCAGCCGGAAGACCTCGGCCAGGGTCGCGGCCGAGACCTCGGCGCCGCCGTGGGCGCGCGGCACGGTGATGGCGAGCAGGCCGCTGGCCGAGAGCCGGTCGAGTTCGCGGCGCGGCAGCCGCCGCCGCGCGTCGCGTTCCGCCGCGCCGGGGCGGAAGGCGTCGGCCAGTTCGGCCGCGACGGCGCGTGCTTCGGCGTCGTCGGCGATGACGTGGGCCGTATCGGCCCGGGGCGTGGCGGGTGCGGTGGTGGTCATGTGCGTACCCCTGCCGTCTCAGCTCGCGGCGGCGAGCAACGGGGCGCGGCCGAGGGCGCCGGAGAACTGGTCGAGGACCTGGTGCAGGGCTTCGGCGGTGCCCTGCTCGATGCCGAGCGTGCCGTCCTCGCGCACGTCGAGCTGCCGGTCCAGGACGAACCAGCCCTGGACGATGTGCGCGGCGCCCATGGAGGAGAGCACCGGCCGCAGCGCGTAGTCGATGGCCAGGACGTGCGCCGTGGTGCCGCCGGTGGCCAGCGGCAGCACGGTCTTGCCCGCCAGCGCGTACTGGGGCAGCAGATCGAGCAGCGATTTCAGGAGCCCCGAGTAGGCGGCCTTGTAGACGGGCGTGCCGATGACCACGCCGTCGGCCTGCGCGAACAGCTCGGTGGCGGCGACGATGTCGGGGTGCTGGAAGTCGGCGCCGAGCAGCGCCTCGGCGGACAGCGTACGGACGTCGAGTTCGACGACGCGGTGGCCTTCGGCGCTGAGCCGGGCGTCGAGGTGGCGCAGCAGGCGGGCGGTGCGGGAGGTGGCGGAGGGGCTTCCGGAGACGGACAGGACGGTGGGCATGGCGGTCACCTCGGGGGTCGGCAGGAGCGGGAAGGGCGGTCAGGAGTACCAAGTGGGCGTGGGGAGTTCGCCGGTGAGGACATGGCGGCCGACTTCCCGCCGCTTGTACGCCACGGGGTCATGCAGGGTGTGCGTGCGCACGTTGCGCCAGAAGCGGTCCAGGCCCTCGGCCGTGGCGGTGGAGCGGGCGCCGGTGGCCTCGAAGATCCGGTGGGTGATCTCCAGGGCCACGTCGGTGGCGTGTGCCTTGGCCGCGGCGACCCGTACCTCGAACTCTCCGCGGTCCCGCTCGGTCACCGCGTCGGGGTCGTCGTGCAGTCGCCGGCCTTCCTCGGCGACCCGGTCGGCGAACGCCTGGGCCGCCCACAGGCGGGTGGTCAGGTCGCCGTAGATGTCGATGATGTACGGCTCGTCCACGGCCCGGTTGTGGCCACCGTGCAGCCAGGGGCGGGTGGTGTTGCGGGTGTAGCCCGCCGCCGTCTCCAGGGCGCCCGCGGCGATCCCCAGGTAGAGGTTGACGAACACCAGCTGGATGGTGGGCACGTTGAGGGTGTTGTAGACGCGCGGCCGGAAGGTCTTGTCGACATAGCCCGCCGCGCTCTCCCAGCCCACGCGAACGCTGTCGAGGGTCACACCACCGCTCTCGGTGAGCCGCTGGCCGATGTTGTCCCAGTCGTCGTGGAAGGTCAGGCCCTCGCTGTCGGAGGGCACGATGGCGAAGACATGATCGTCGGTGCCTTCCAGGACGCCTTCGAGCACGGTGACGTCGGAGACCTTGCTCCCCGTGGAGAAGGACTTGCGTCCGCTGAAGGCCAGTGTGTCGCCCTCGTCCCGTACGACCACGTCGGCGTCGCGCGGATTGACGGCGCCGCCGAAGAACCACCGGTTGCGCGCGGCCTCGGCCTCGACGTGCTCCCACTGCTCGCGGGTGCCGACCAGGCGGGCCGCCCAGTTCCACAGGTAGTGGTAGCCGAGCAGCTGGGCGATCGAGCCGTCGGCCTTGGCGACTTCGCGTACGACCTGGTAGGCGGTCGTCCAGCGCTGTCCGCCGCCTCCGTGTGCGGCCGGGCCGAGCAGGGTGACCAGGCCGGAGTCCTTCAGGAGTTGCACCTCGGCGTACGGGGTGGCGCCGGCCCGGTCGCGGGCGGCGGCGTCGGTGGCGAGGATCGCGGCGACCTCGGCGGCGCGGGCGGTCCATGCGTCCGCGTCGGTGGGGGCGGGCCGGGACTGCCAGGTGGTGGGGGCCACGGCGCTCATAAGGCTCTCCTTCGTATGTCGGTGGTTGCGGAGCGGGTACGGGGGCCGGTCAGGCGACGACGGCAGCCGGGGGCCGCGGCCGCGCGTCCGGCTCCTGGGCCTCCAGTTCGCGTACGAGCGGCAGGACGCGCTGGCCGAAGTACTCGACCTCCTCCAGGTAGTGCAGGAAGCCGAGCAGGAAGAGGTCCACGCCGAGGCGCTTGTAGGCGACGATGCGCTCGGCGATCTGTTCCGGCGTACCGATCAGCCCCGTACGGAACCCGTCGTTGTACTGCACGAGGTCCTCGAACGACGAGTCCTGCCACATGCCCTTGCCGTCGGCGGTGGAGCGGCCCGCCTGCCGCACGGCGTCCGAGAAGCCGTGTACGGCCTCGGTGTCCGCCTTGGCGACGATCTCCCGCAGCACCTCGCGGGCCTCCGCCTCGGTGTCGCGGGCGATCAGGAAGCCGTTCAGGCCGAAGCGGGGCGCGGGCCGCCCGGCCGCGGCGGCCGAGTCGCGCACGTCGGTGAGCTGTTCGGTGACGCCGGCGAAGTCCTTGCCGTTGCTGAAGTACCAGTCGGAGACCCGGCCCGCCATGGCGCGGGCGGCGGTGGAGTTGCCGCCCTGGAAGATCTCCGGGTGCGGGCGCAGCGGGGAGGTGACCGGCTTGGGCTTGAGCGAGAAGTCGCGGATCCGGTAGAAGTCGCCGGCCAGCCGCGCGCGGTCCTCGGTCCAGATGCCGCGCAGCGCGGTGATGAACTCCTCGGCCCGCCGGTAGCGTTCGTCGTGCTCCAGCCAGGGCTCGCCGAGCGCGGTGAACTCGCCCTTGAACCAGCCGCTGACGACGTTGACCGCGAACCGGCCGCCGGACAGCTGGTCGGCGGTGGCGCCGAGCTTGGCCAGGACGCCGGGGTGCCAGAGTCCGGGGTGGACGGCGGCGATGACCTTCAGACGCTCGGTGGCGAGCAGCAGCGCGAGGCTGAAGGAGGTGGACTCGTGCTGGTACTCGGCGCCGTAACTGGCCATGTAGCGGACCTGGGTGAGCGCGTAGTCGAAGCCGTTGCGCTCGGCCAGGGCGGCCAGTTCGCGGTTGTAGTCGTAGCCCCAGTCGGTGCGCTGCTCGATGGTGCTGGTGACCAGGCCGCCGCTGACATTGGGCACCCAGTAGGCGAAGCGCAGCGGGTCGGAGGCGGGCGGGACGGGCATCAGGTACTCCTGGTGGATCTGGGCGGGCAGGGGGAATTGCGGCATCGGCCGGTACGCGCATTCCGTACGACTCGTCATCCGGAAATCAGCGCGCGGACATGGCGAACAGGAGACGCGACGAACAGGAGCGCGGCGAACCGGCCATTCCAGATGGCATGACGGGGAAATCCGGAAGGTTCCGGAAAAAGATCAACCGGCTCGCCGGAAAACCGCCGGAGAATCCGGACCGGTGGCGTCCTTACCGGCCGGCGCGCCGACACAGGGCGCTGGAGACCCGTACGAGGTCCACATGACGGCGTTGTGTGAGCTGCCCGAGCTTCTTCATCAACGCGTCACCTCCTCGCAACAATTCGGCGGTATGGCCACGGTCCGGCCGGTCGTTTCCCGCCACTTCCGGGAGTTTACCCAGGCTGCCGCCGCGGGTCGACAAGGCATCCGCGAAGTGGTGATAGGGTCCCCCTTCCACCGGCCCCGAGCGGGAAATGGCACCGGCCCCCGACCGGGGAATTCACCGGCGTCCGGCCATGCTTGGAGGCGGCTTGCCGTGCGAATAGAACAACTGGAATACCTGGCGGCGGTCACCCGGCTCGGGTCGCTGCGCCGGGCCGCCGAGGAGCTGCATCTGTCGCAGCCGGCGCTGAGCGAGACCGTCCGCAACCTGGAACGGGAGCTGGGCGTGGGGCTGCTGGACCGCAAGCGGTCCGGGGCGAAGATCAGCGACGAGGGGCGGGAGCTGCTGCCGCACATCGCCGGGGTACTGGACGCGGTCGACCGGCTGCGCCGCGCGGCCGACGACCAGCACCAGGTCAGCCGGATGGTGCGGCTCGGCACGGTCAACGCGGCCACGGTCCCGCTGCTCGTCCCGGCCGTCCGGGAGTTCCGCGCCGCGCATCCGCTGACCCAAGTGGAGGTGGTCACCGCCCAGCAGGACGCCATCCAGCAGGGCCTGATGGAGGGCGGGTTCGACCTCGGGCTGGTCAACTACCTGCGGGGCGACGACCTACCGCCCGGCCTGCACACCACCGAGCTGCTGTGCGGGCGCCCGGTCGTGTGCGTGCGCCCGGACAGCCCGCTGGCGGCGCCGGCGGCGGTCACCGTCGCGGATCTGCTGGCCGAGCCGCTGATCGTGATGCGCTCGGGGTACGTCATGCACCGTTACGTCCACCGGCTGCTCCGGGGCCGTGCACCGTCCTTCTCGTACTCGACCGACGGCGCGGAGATGGGCAAGCTGATGGTGGCCGAAGGGCTCGGCGCCACCGTGCTGCCCGACTACAGCGTGCTCGGCGACCCGCTGGAGCGCAGCGGGGCGATCACCTGCCGTCCGCTGGCGGACGACGCCACCGAGGTGCGCATGGTGATCCAGCGGCGCCGGGCCGGCTCGGTGCCCCGTGCGGCCCGCGATCTGCACGCGATCTTCGTCCGGCGCGCCGGGGAGCCGCCGCACCGGGGCACCCGCGCCGACGCGTGATGAGGCAGGATCGGAGAAGGCGTACGGAGGAGGATGTACGGCGGCGCGCGCCGGGCAGCTCCGCGCGACGGTTCCGTTCCGGTCAGGAGGTCGGTGTGGCGGTGGAGGTCACCTGGTGGGGGCACGCCACCGTCACGGTCGCCGACTCGGGCGTACGGGTCCTGACCGACCCGCTGTTCGTCCGGCGCCTCGCACACCTGCGGCGCCGCCGGGGCGCGCTCCCGCCGCCCGCCGCGGCCCACGCCGACGCCGTGCTCGTCTCCCATCTGCACGCCGACCATCTGCACCTCGCCTCCCTGGCGCGCCTTGCGCCGGGCACGCGGCTGGTGGTGCCGTACGGGGCGGCCGCCGCGGTGCCGGGGCTGCGGCGGGTGGCGGCGGCCCGCGGGCTGCCGGTCACCGAGGTGCGGCCCGGTGACACGGTGTCCGTACGCGCGTCCCGGGACGGCCGCGGCCCCGCCGAGGTGACCGTCCGCGCGGTGCACGCGGCGCACGACGGGCGCCGGCTGCCGTACGGGCCGCACCGGGTGCCCGCGCTCGGCTATGTGGTGCACGGCGCGGCGACGACGTACTTCGCCGGCGACACCGGGCTCTTCGACACGATGGCCGAGGAGGTCGGCGCCTGTGATGTGGCGCTGCTGCCGGTGGGCGGCTGGGGCCCGTTCCTCGGGCACGGGCATCTGGACGCGCGGCGTGCGGCAGAGGCGGCGGCGCGGCTCGGGCCGGTCAGCGCGGTCCCGGTGCACTACGGCACGTACTGGCCGATCGGCATGGACGCGGTGCGCCCGCACGAATTCCACTCCCCCGGTGACGAGTTCGCCCGGCAGGCCGGGCTGCTGGCGCCGGAGGTGGCGGTGCACCGGCTGGCGCACGGCGAATCCGTACGGCTGACGGGCGCACGGTGATCGGCGGCCTGGCGGGCGGCCTGCCCGCCGAACCGGCACAGCAGGCGGTGGGCTATCCGTCGCTGTTCCTGCTGGTGGTGCTGGGCTCGCTGGTGCCGGTGGTGCCGACCGGCGCGGTGGTCAGCTCGGCGGCGGTGGTGGCCTTCCACCAGGGCTCGCCCTGGGCACTGCTGTCCGTCTTCGGAGTGAGCGCCCTCGCCGCATTCCTCGGTGACCTGGGCCTGTACTGGCTGGGCGGGCGCGGTGTGCGCTCACGCAACGGTTCCCGCTGGCTGGACCGACTGCGCGACCGCGCCGCGCCGGAACGGCTGGCACAAGCACAGGCCGGGTTGCGCGCCCACGGGGTGCTGGTACTCGTACTGTCGCGGCTGGTACCGGCCGGACGGGTACCGGTGATGCTGGCATGCCTGCTGGCACGCGTACCCCTACGCCATTTCGCCCGCGGCGACCTGCCGGCCTGCCTGGCCTGGGCACTGACCTACCAACTCATCGGCGTACTGGGCGGCTCCCTGTTCGGCGAACCATGGCAGGGCGTGGCCGCCGCGGTCGGGCTGGCTCTGCTGGTCGGCGGGGTGCCTGCGGTGTGGGGG
>NZ_LGCW01000322.1:0-35934 GCF_001279365.1 Streptomyces sp. NRRL F-5755
GAGTGGGAGAAGGGGGCGCGCGCGAATGCCCCGGGTTGTTGACTGGTGGGGGGTGAAGGGAGGGGATCGTGGGGAATGTAAGAGGGAGAACGTATTGAGGAAAGCGCGGTGATGGGGGTGAAGGGGCGGGCCGGTGGGGCATCGGCGCCGTTACCGGATCGCGCGGGCCTCCCCGCCGTGTACCCACTTGAGACAGGGAGAGGAAGTGGGTAGCGGGCGGGGAGGAGATAGCGGGGGTAGGGGATAGCTAGGCAGCGGGTAGCAGGTGGCGGGCACGCGCGGGTTGGTGCGTGATCGGTTGCCGTTCCCGTACGTAGGCGCGGCTCCCGTACCTAGGCATACCTCCCGTAGCTGGGACCGGATTCCGCAGCCGACATTCCTCGCCGCCGTATTTCTTCGCTCCCCACCGAAAGGCACGTCATGCTGCATGGAATCGACATCTCCGCCCATCAGTCCTCCTTCGATGCCGCAGGGCAGGACTTCGTGTTCATCAAGGCGACCGAGGGGCGTTCGTACGCCAGTCCGCACCGGGCCGATCAGGCGGCCAAAGCCCGGGACGCGGGGTGTGTGGTCGGCTTCTACCACTTCCTCTGGCCGGGTCACATCGCCGCGCAGGCCGAGTACTTCGTCGAGAAGTGCGGGGCCAAGGAGGGTGAACTGCTCGCCGTCGACTGGGAGACGACGAGTTCCGGTACGCACGCGAGCGGTGCGCAGAAGGACCAGTTCCTGCGCGAGGTGAAAAGGCTGCGGCCGCATCACCGCGTACTCCTGTACACCAACGTGTCTTTCTGGAAGGGCCACGACACCACGTCGTACGCCGGGGACGGGCTCTGGATCGCCGACTACGTCTCGCCCGGCAAGCCGCGTATCAAGGGGAAGTGGCTGGTTCATCAGCACACCAACCGGCCGGTGGACAAGAACGTGGCGCGGTTCGAGAACCGGGAGGCACTGAAGAAGTGGGCCACCGGAGAGAAGGCGTAAGGGGCACGGCATCCTGAAGGCCGCACAAGGCTGCACAGCCGCATTCGTGATCGAGCTACGGGGGGCGGGCCGATGAAGGCCGCTGTATATCTCGCGCATCCGCGTCCGGGCAGTTTCAACCACGCGCTGGCCGACGCCGTCGCGGCGGAGCTGGGCAGCCGGGACTGCCAGGTCGTCACACACGACCTGTATGCCGAGGGGTTCGACCCGCTGCTGCCCGCGGACGGTACGGGGGCGGTGCGGGCGGCCGGCGATCCGGACGACACCTGGACGGCGCGGCACCGTGCCGAACTGGCGACGCTGGACGTCTTGATTTTCGTCCACCCGAACTGGTGGGGCATGCCGCCGGCCGTACTGACGGGCTGGGTGCAGCGCGTGCTGGCGCCCGGTGTGGCCTACAAGCTGGGTACAGCGGACGGAGAACCCGTCGGGCTGCTGTCGGCCGGCCGGGCGCTGGTACTGAACACGTCCGACACACCCGCCGAGCGGGAGGAGCGGGAGTTCGGCGACCCGTTGCAGCGGATCTGGGCGGCGTGCGTCCTGCCGTACGTGGGGGTCTCGGACGTACGGCGGCATGTCTTCCGTACGGTCTCGGACTCCACCGAGGGAGAGCGTGAGGCGTGGTTGGAGGAGGCGAGGGGCCTGGCGGCGGCGTTGGTTTCCTGAGGGTGCGGCCACCGGGGTGGGAGGGCTCCGGAAGCCGGGCTTTACGTACGTGCGCGTACGCGTGAACCGCTCGGGCACGGCGGGGCGATAGAGAGAATGTGAGACTGTTCCGCCCCGCGAGGGCAGACCGAGATGACGACGACACCGCCCTGCTCCGCGCCGTCGCCCGCGGGGACCAGGCCGCGCTCGCCACGTACTACGACCGGCACGCCGGGTGGCTGCACGCGCGGCTCACGCGGCGCTGCGCGGATCCGGAAACCGTACGCGAGGTCCTTCAGGACACGTTCGTCACCGTGTGGCGCTCCGCGGCCTCCTACCGCGGAGCGCCCCGGCGCGACGGCGGGTCCGGCGGCTGGCTCTGGGTGATCGCCGCGCGTCGGCTGGTGGACGCGCGGCGGGCGTACGCGCGGACGGAACGGGCCGAGCAGGCCGAGCGGACCGAGCGGACCGGACACGTCGGGCACGAGGCGCCGGGGGCCGAACCGTCCGCCGAGGAGCGCGTCCTGTCCCGGCTGGAGTACGGCGAGGTGGGCGCCGCCCTGCGCCGGATCGCACCCGAGCTGAGCGAAGTGCTGCGCGCCACGGTCGTCGACGGGCTGACCACCCGCGAGGCCGCCCGCCTGCTCGGCATACCGGAGGGCACGGTCAAGACCCGCGCCATGCGCGCCCGCCGCGAACTGCGGGCGGAGGTCGACCGCTCGCGGAACAGCCACGTTTCGATGGGTTCGATGGGAGGGCTCGCGTGACGGGCGTAAAGGGTATGGGTGAGGGCCCCGCCAGTCGGCGCGTGGGCTTGGCGAGTCGGCGCGTGGGCCTGGCCAGTCGACGCGTGGCCCCCGCCAGTCGGCATGTGGGCCCGGCCAGTCGGCATGTGGATGTGGCTGCGAGCGCGCGGTACGCCGACGGCGCGCTTCCCGAGCCCGAGGCGTGGGCGCTGGAGAAGCATGTGGAGGGCTGTACTCGGTGTGCGGCCACGGTCTCGGCGGCGGTCCGGGCGACGGCGCCCGCCGGGGACGTGCTGGGAGAGGTACGGGGAGCGCTGCTAACCGTGGTGGCGGAGACGGCGGGGGTCTCAGCAGCGCGCGGGACGAAGGCGCCGACCCGGCCACCCGCCACCCCCCTCACCCGCGCCCTCTGGGCCGCCGGGCCCGCGCTCCGCGGCCCGTGGCTGGTGGCGTTGCTGCTGGTGTGCGCGGTGGCCGCCGGGCTCGCGTACGGGGGCGGCTTCGCCGGGGCGCGGCCGTTGTTGTTCGCGCTCGCGCCCGTACTGCCGGTTGCCGGGGTGGCGCTTTCGTACGGGCCGCACGCCGACCCGATGTACGAGATCAGCGCCGCGTCGCCGTCCGGCGGGCTGCGGCTGCTGCTGACCAGGGCCGCGGCCGTCCTCGGGGTGAGCCTGCCGCTGCTCACGTCGGTGGGCGCCCTGCTGCCGGGGGCGCCAGGACTGCCCGGCGCAGCGGCCTGGCTGCTGCCCGGCCTGGCGCTGACGGTGGGGGCGCTGGCGCTCGGGTCGTACGTCGGGTGCCGTATCGCTGCCGGGATCGTCGCGGCGGGGTGGACGTCCGCCGTACTGCTGCCGGTGCTCGCGGCGCAGGCCGGGGGCCGCGGAGGCGCCGGGGTGTTTCCGGCGCGGGCGCTCGCCGAGCAATTGGCCCGGTACCTGTCCGGGGGCGCGGCGCAGGGCGGCTGGGCCGCGGTCGCGGTGCTGGGCGCCGGGCTCGTACTCCTGCGCCGCAATCGGCTGGAGAACCTGTGAATACGAGATCCGCACATACGGAATCCGTGAATACGAGAAGCGGGGGCATCGACGCCATGCAGGGCGATACGGCGAGCGGTATCGGGAAAGACGACCCAGCCAGGCACGACACCAATCCCAGCACAAACACCCCCACCATCCACATCTCCAACCTCACCGTCCGCCACCGCCGAACCATCGCCCTCGGCGGAATCGACCTCGGCCTCGCCCCAGGGGTGCACGGCCTCCTCGGCCCGAACGGGGCCGGGAAGACCTCGCTGATCCGGGTGCTGGCCACGGTCTCCCGGCCCACCGCCGGACGCGTCACGCTTCTGGGCCGCGAGGTGTCGGGCCACCGGGAGCTGACCGCCGTCCGGCGCCGAATCGGGTACTTGCCGCAGGACTTCGGGTTCTATCCGGGCTTCACGGTGCGGGAGTTCGTCGCGTATGTGGCGTGGCTGAAGGAGGTGCCGGGCGAGCGGGCCGGGGCGGCGGTCGAGCGGGCCGTGGCGAGGGTCGGGCTGGCGGACCGTATCGACGCGAAGATGAAGACGCTGTCCGGTGGCATGGTGCGGCGGGCCGGCATCGCGCAGGCCATCGTCAACGATCCGGAGATCCTGCTGCTCGACGAGCCGACCAACGGGCTCGATCCGGAGCAACGTGTCGAGTTCCGGGCGTTGCTGCGGGAGTTGGGCACCTCCGGGACGGTGGTCGTGTCGACGCACCTGGTGGAGGACGTCGCGGTGGCGTGTACGGGGGTCACGCTTCTCGAAGGCGGCCGGGTGGTCTATCGCGGTACGCCGGAGTCGCTTGCGGGGGAAGGGGCTGCGGACGGTACGGACGACGGGGCGGACGGGGCGGACGAAACGGGTGGCTTGGGCGGCCTGGGCGGCAGTCCCGCCGAGCGCGGCTATACGGCCGTACTCCGTGCCCACCGCGCCGCGACCGCCACTCCCCCGAGGGCTCGCCGATGACTTCCACCACCCTCCCGCGCCCCTGCCCCCAGCCCCTCCGCGCCGAATCGCGCCACAGCGTCGCCCCTTGGGCCGCGATCGTCGTCTTCCTCACCCTGGCGATCGTCATGGTGTCGAAGGCGGATCAGTGGCAGGGGAGTTGGGGAACGACCCGCATCACGTTGCACGCCGCTGCCACCGTGCTCGGCGGTCCCCTCGTCGCCGCCATCGGCTGCTGGCACGGTGGACGGGAGCGGCGGTGCCGCACGGACGGCCTCCGGATCGCCGCGGCGCGGAGCCCGCTCGCGCAGTTCGCTGTCGCCGCGCCGCCCGTCATGGTCGCCGTCGTCGTCGGTTATGTGCTCGCCGCGGCCGGGACGGTGGCGGCCTCATGGCCGTACGCCTCAGCCGGGCCGTCGCTCTCGCCCCTCGTGCTGCCGGTCGTGGCGGACGCGGTGTTCCTGGCCGCGACAGCGGCGGGGGCGATGGTCGTCGGGCGGCTCGTACGGTGGCGGTCGGCCGCGGCCGTGTTCGCCGGGCTCATGTACGCGGTGCTGGCCCTGCCCGCCTACCGGGAGACAGCCGTCCGCTTCCTGATCCCGTCCGTGGAGGACGGGACCGGAGAGGCGCTGCCCGCCTGGTGGCAGCCGGTGGCGATGGCCGGGTGGACGGGCGGGCTCGCGGTGGCGGCCGTTCTTGCGTACGCCGCCCGTCGGCGCTGGGCCGGGCTGCTTCCCCTCGCCGCCGCGGCCTGCGCAGCCGTACTCCTCGTACAGGCGGGAGACCGCGCGTGGCGGCCGGATCCGGTGGCCGCGCGCCAGGTGTGCGACAACTCGGCGCCGCGGGTGTGCGTCAACGCGCTGGACAAGAACCTGCTGCCTCAGGTGTCGCGGGCCCTGTCCGGCATCACGGGCCGCCTGGCCGGAGTACGGAACGCGCCGGTCCGCTTCGAGGACCTGCGGCGTGCGCCCGGGCCCGATGAGGCCCAACTGCCGCAGCTCTTCCGAGGTCAGAGCGTCGTACGGGGGCGACTGGCCGACCCGGAGCGGTTCGCCTGGGAAGCGGCGGCCGGGCTGACCGCGCGCGGTGACGCCTGTGAGGCCGCCCGGTTCGATCGGGTGGACGGTGCCGTACGGGACTGGCTGGTCTCCAACGGCCTCAGCGACCGGCGGCGGGCGTCGTGGGCGCGGCTGGCCCGGGAGCAGAGCGATGAGCAGGCCATCGCCCGCTCCGAAGCGGACGCGCTGGCCCTTCGGCACCTCGCCTCGATGGACGACGAGCGGCGGCGGGCATGGCTGAGCCGCTACTTCGCGTCGCGCGGGAGCTGTGATGCGCGGAAGGTGCCTCAGTTGTAGGCGGGAGGCCCCTCTCGTAGCTCCCCGAGCGGCGTCGCCGTCTCCCGGTCTCAGTCCGTCATGAACGGCGCCTCCGCGTCCCGGTCGTACGCGAGCCTGCCCGCCGTGTACGTGGCCCGTACGGCGCGGTCGTCGCCGAGGACGGTGAGGGCGAAGAGAAGGTCCTCGATGGTGTCGGCCTGGGTGGTGCGGTCGGCCAGGAGGGGTGTGGCCTGTGGGTCCAGGACGGTGAAGTCGGCTTCCTGGCCGGGTGCCAGGGAGCCGATCGTGTCGGCCAGGCACAGGGCCTCCGCGCCGCCGCGGGTGGCGAGGTAGAAGGACTTGACCGCGTCGAGGGAGTGCTCGCGCAGCTTGGCGACCTGATGGGCGTCGCGCATGGTCTGCAGGAGGGCGAAGCTGGTGCCGGCGCCGATGTCAGTGCCCAGGGCTACGGTGAGCGGGTGGTCGCCTTCCTTGGCCTCTCGGAGGGGGAAGAGGCCGCTGCCCAGATAGAGGTTGGAGGACGGGCAGTGGGCGACCGCCGTGCCGGAGCGGGCGCAGTGGTCGCGCTCGGCGGGGGTGAGGTGGATGCCGTGCGCGAGGACGGTGCGGGGGCCGAGCAGGCCGTAGTGGTCGTAGACGTCCAGGTAGCCGTCGCGGTCGGGGAAGAGGGAGGAGACCCAGGGGATTTCGTCGCGGTGTTCCGAGATGTGGGTGTGTACGAGGGTGGTGGGGTGGGCCGCGCGCAGGGCGCCCGCCGCTTCGAGCTGGTCCGGGGTGCTGGTGGGGGCGAAGCGCGGGGTGATGGCGTAGAGATTGCGGCCCTTGCCGTGCCAGCGCTGGATGAGCGACGAGGACTCGTCGTAAGCGCGCTGGGCCGTGTCGAGCAGGGCGTCGGGCGCGTTGCGGTCCATCCACACCTTGCCGGCCGCGACGCGCATACCGCGCCGGGTCGCCTCCTCGAACAGCGCGTCGGCCGAGTCGGCGTGCACGGAGGCGAAGACCAGGGCCGTGGTCGTGCCGTTGCGCAGCAGCTCGTCGCAGAAGGAGGAGGCGACTCGGCGGGCGTGGGAGCCGTCAGCGAAGCGCTCCTCTGTGACATAGGTGCGGTCGAGCCAGTCGGGCAGCTGGGCGCCGAAGGCCGCGATGGCCTCCTTCTGCACGTAGTGGGTGTGGGCGTCGATGAAGCCGGGGGTGATCAGGTGGCCTGAGTAGTGCACCGGTTCGGTGCCGGGCGGCAGCCGGTCGCGCAGGGCCGCGTACGGACCTGCGGCGGTGACCCGGCCGCCCTCGCAGATCAGCAGCCCGTCCGCCTCGTGGACGAGGGCGTCGGCGTTGCCGGTGCGGAAGGGGTCGGCGCGGAAGCGGACGAGGGGGCCGCGGACGGCGATGGGGGCGGAGTCCGGGGTGGGTGCGGGAGCGGCGGCAGACGTGCTGGTGGTCATGTGCGGGCGCGTACCCGTTCCGGGCGGAAACGGACCGGGGTACGTCGGTTACGTCCTCCGCGTCAGCCGGGCGGGCCTCCGTACAGCCGAACGGGTCGGGTATCGGCCGCGGGCGACAGAGGTGGGGGCGGGGGCGGCAAGACTGTGAGCGGGTGACCAGGCCGCCGGGCCGTGCCGGACCGTACGACTCGGACCGTACGACGGAGACGGGATCGGGTACGGCGGGCACGGCAGCAGCCGGACGACGGGTCGCCCCAGCCGGTGGCAGGCGAGGAACAGGGGCCGAATTGGTTGGGATGGCGGGCCGGGGTACGACGGCGAGCGGGCGGCGGGGAGGCACGGCGGGCCGGGGCACGACGAACGGGCGGCGGGGACGCACAACGGACCGGGGCACGACAACGAGCGAACCGCAGGGACACACAGCCAACCGAGGCAGGACGGCGATCGGGTGGTGCCGACGCCCCGCAGGCCAACGCACCGGTTGGTACGCAGTACGGGCCCTGGTGGCCCTGCTGATCCTGGCGGGACTCACGGTGGGCGGACGCGCCCTGGCGACTCCCCCGGACGGACGCGCTGTGGCCACCCCTCCAAGCGGGCGCGCTGTAGCCGCCCCGCCCGGCGCGCCGCTCGCTGCCCATGACGTACAGGCAGTGCACGCCGTCGCCCGCGTCCCCCGTAACGTCGAAGCCACCCGGCAGGCGGTCATCCGGCTGGTCAACCGTGAGCGGGCGAGGGCCGGGTGCCGGCCCGTGCGGTCGCACCGTACGGTCACGGAGGCGGCCCAGCGGCACAGCGCGCACATGGCCCGCGACGATTCGCTCTCCCACCGGGAGCGCGGTGGTTCCGGGCCCGGCAACCGGCTCTCGGCCGTCGGTTACGACTGGCGCCGCGCGGGCGAGGACATCGCACGCGGCCAGCGCGGGGCCGCCGAGGTGGTGCGGGACTGGGCCCGCAGTCCGGAACACCGGGTGGTGCTGACCGACTGCGCGTACCGGCACGCGGGCGTGGGGATCGACACCGGCACCGGCGGGCGCGGGCCGTGGTGGACGCTGCTGCTGGCCGTTCCGTCGTGAGGGCAGGTGCCGTGGCGCAGCGGCTTCCGACTATGGCCGGGAGTTGCGGGGTCACTCGGGAAGCGTCACGTTGACCTCCCCCCGGGGCGTAGTGGGCGGCGGGAGCGCGTTGAACGGCCATGGTCCGGTTGAGCTCCTGGCCGTGGCCGCATCCCGGTCCGTGCTGGTGAGGCCCATCGCCGGCCACCGTCCGCTGCACGGACGGACCGGCGGACGCCGGGGCGGACCTGGCCCAGTCGGAGAACCCTTCCACGTATTGCTCGCCGCTGTCCTTGGGGGCCGAAATGCTCAGGCCCGCGCCGTTGTCCATTCCCCGCGGCGGCCTGGGCCCACCACATGCCCCAGTTCATGCGTCCAGTCATCGCGGGTCACATTGCCGCCGTCGACCATGTGATGCTCAGTGGTGAATGCCTTGGCATTGACCAGAGCCGCCGCATCGCGAGCCTCGGGACCGCTGTGAACCCGTGAACCCGAACCGCGTCGAGAGTCGCGCGCTGAATGCCGCGCACCTCCATGTCCTTCCGGAATGCGGCGTCGAGCGGACGCGCGGCGGATGCGAGGCGGACCGGATGGCTTTGTCGACGGCGGCCAACCACGCCAGGAACCGCCCCACCGCCTCGCCGGACTCGTGCCCGTGCCCGTGCTCGCGCTCGTGCGACCGCACGCTTCCTCCTCCGAGGCGCCAGGGAACTCCCGCCTTTCCCCCCGACGCCGGGCGAGAACGCGGAAGCGCCGCCGGGGCAGACCTCACTCCCCCATGGGCAGGCCCTTTCAGACAGGCGGGCCGTCCCGGCGGCAGCCCCGCACCGTGCGGACGAGGCCCCTGCTCAGTGCGCCGACGACACAGCCGCCCCATCCGCCCCGCTCGGCGCGGCGGCCCCGCGCGGCCGTACGGCACGTTCGGCCAGTTCGCCGAAGAGCAGGCCGAAGGCGGCCCACAGGGCGAGCTGGACGGCGAGTGCGGAGACGCGGAACTTCCACAGCAGCAGGGCGGGGAAGTCGTGCGGCAGTTCGTTGACGGCCGGGAGGAACGCGTAGGCGAGGCCGACGGCCACGGCGAAGGCGGCCAGCGCTGCGACCGTGGCGTACCAGTTGCCGAGGCGGGGTGCGAGCCGCTTGCCGAGGATGACCGCGGCGACGGTCAGCAGCACGCTGAGGGCGATCATCAGGAAATACAGCGCGGTGCGTTGGCCGATGGAGTCGGGGTCGCCGACGGACGGCGGGTTGGCCGGGTACTTCAGGAACGGTACGAAGTAGACCGCGGCGAAGGCGGCACCCGAGAGCAGCAGCGCGGTGGCGCGGGGGCCGAAGCGGCCGACGCGGCCCAGCGCGAAGCAGTAGGCCAGGGCGGCGATCCCGCCCAGCGCGACGCCGTACACCAGGACGCCGGTGGCCAGGCCCAGGGTGGACTGCACACCGCGGCCGACGACCTCCACGGCGTCTTCGTGGCCGTGGGCGTGCGCGTCCTCGAACGCGATGGCGGCGTCGACCTGGGGCTCGCCCAGCAGGTAGGCGACGAGCAGGGCGAGCAGGCCGGCGGCGAGGCCGGCCAGCATGCCGCGCACCAGGAGGGATCTGACGGTGGCGGAGTTCATGTGCGCGCCCCCGGTCAGTGGCAGGGGAAGCCGAGCAGGTGGCGTCCGTCGTGGACCCACTCGTGCACGTCGGTGCCGGAGAGCAGTGAGGTGGCGCCCTGTTCGGCGCCGACGAAGTAGAGCAGGACGAGCATCAGCAGCCCGCCGAAGACCGCCCAGGGCAGTACGGTCCTGATCGGCAGGGTGGCGGGTGCGGCGGGGCCGGTGGTCGGCGGGGCGACGGACTGGGCCATGGCAGAACCTCCTGGGAAATCACGCGTCCCGGACAGTGGGTCGTCGCGACAGACGGGTCTGGCTCGTCCGGCGGCCCCGTACGGGACCGGTCCGGGCTCACAGTGGCGCGACCGCGCCGGAATTCCACCGGCTTCCGTCATGTCATCGTCAATATCATCGGGAACGTACCGCGTGGCGGCGGCCGGGCCAAGGGGCCCCGGTGCCCCGACGGGCGCACGGTGGCGGGCGGGCGCCCTGCCGTACCCCTTGTGCGCCATCGGATTCGCGCGGCCAGGACGCGACGATGAGAGGTGCGCATGACAACCCGGGTGACGTTGGTCTCACCGTCCTTCGACGACGCCCTGCACGCGGTGCGCTTCCCGGCGGACGAAGCCCTGACGCCCGCCGGGCTGCGCCGCGCCCGCGCCGCCCGTCCCGCCGCTGCCGCGCTGCCCGCCGACCGGGCCCTGACCTCCCCGTCCGCGCGCTGCGAGGAGACGGCCGAAGCCCTCGGACTGCGGGCGGCGCCGGACCCCGGCGCGGCGGGATGCGCGATGGGCCGCTGGCGGGGACTGGCCCTGGAGGACGTGCTGGCCGCCGAAGCGGAGGGCGTCGCGGCCTGGCTCGCCGACCCGGACAGCACGGCGCACGGCGGCGAGCCGCTGACGCGGTTCCTCGGCCGGGTGACGGACTGGCTGACCGGCCTCGCGGCGGAGGGCGGCCGGGTGGTGGCCGTAGTGGAGCCGGACGTCGTGCGTGCGGCGGTGGTGTGCGCCCTGGGGGCACCGCCGTCGTCCTTCTGGCGGGTGGACGTACCGCCGCTGACCGTGACGGCGCTGAGCGGGCGGGACGGGCGGTGGAACGTCCGGGTGGCGGGGGAGCTCGGACAGCGGGCCGGGGACCCCGGGCAGGGGGCCGGGCGGGGAGCCCGAGAACCCGGACAGGCGGCCGGGGACCCCGGGCAAGACGCCAGGGAATCCGGGCAGGGAGCCGGGCAGGGGCCCGAGAACCCGGACAGGCGGCCGGGAACCTCGGCCAGGACGCCAGGGAATCCGGGCAGGGAACCCGAGACCCCGGGCAAGACGCCAGGGAATCCGGGCAGGGCCCCGAGCAGAGGACCCGGAAACCCGGACAGGCGACCGGGAACCTAGGCCAGGGCCCCGGGCAGGGGACGGCGCCCCGGGCTCCCTAACCACGCGCAGGGACCGCCGTATCCTGGACGGAACCCGTTATTGCACATAGCTCGCAATAACGAATCGGGCGGGTACCCGCGTACACCGTTACGCGCGTACCAGGGACACGAAGGAGCGGTGCGGTGGCATCTCCAGGCTCTCCAGTGGTGCTGGGGATCGAGTCGTCGTGCGACGAGACCGGGGCCGGGCTCGTCCGGGACGGGCGGCTGCTCGGGCACGCGGTGGCGTCCAGCATGGACGAGCACGCGCGTTACGGCGGCGTCGTGCCGGAGATCGCGGCCCGTGCCCATGTGCACTCCCTCACGCCCGTCGTGCGCCGCGCCCTCGACGAGGCGGGCCTGACCATGGGCGACATCGGCGCGGTGGCCGTGACCACCGGGCCCGGTCTCTCGGGCGCCCTCCAGGTCGGCCTGGCCGGTGCGAAGGGCCTGGCGTACGGGCTGGGCGTGCCGTTGTACGGGGTGCACCACCTCGCCGGGCACGTCGCCGCCGACACCCTGGAGCACGGCCCGCTGCCGAATCCCTGCATGGTGCTGATCGTCTCCGGCGGGCACACCTCCCTCCTCCTCGTACGGGACCTGGCGCGCGATCCGATCGTGCACCTCGGCGACACCCTCGACGACGCCGCCGGGGAGTGCTTCGACAAGGTCGCGCGGGTCTTCGGCCTGCCGTACCCGGGCGGACCGGCGATCGACCGGGCAGCGCGCGAGGGCGACCCGAAGGCCGTCGCGTTCCCGCGCCCGCTGACCGGGCCGCGCGACGATCCGTACGGCTTCTCCTTCTCCGGACTGAAGACGGCCGCCGCGCGCTGGGCCGAACGGCACGCCGGCGGCGAACTGCCCGTCGCGGACGGCGCGGCCTCCCTCCAGGAGGCGGTGGCCGACGTACTGACCCGCAAGGCCGTCGCGGCCTGCAAGGAGCACGGCGTGGGCACCCTGGTGGTGGTGGGCGGCGTGGCCGCCAACTCGCGCGTGCGGTCCCTCGCCGAGGAGCGCTGCCGGGCGGCGGGCATTACGTTGCGGGTACCGCCCCTGCGGCTGTGCACGGACAACGGCGCCATGATCGCCGCCGTCGGTGACCTGCTCGTCCGGGCGGGCGCCGGACCGGCCCCGCTGAACCTCTCGATCGACCCGTCGGCGCCGCTGGAGTACGCGGCCCTGCACCCGGTGGCCAGGGCGGCGCAGGCCGCCGCGTAACGGCCGCCGCAACCGCCCTTCCGCCTCCCCGACCGTCCCGGAGCCCCCTTTGCGTACCGCCGAGATCCGCCGCCGTTTCCTCGACTTCTTCGCCGAGCGCGGCCACACCGTCGTCCCCAGCGCGCCGCTGCCGACGCCGGACCCGACGCTGCTGTTCGTCAACGCGGGCATGGTGCCCTTCAAGCCGTACCTGACCGGGGAGGTGGCGGCGCCCTGGCCGCGCGCGACCAGCGTGCAGAAGTGTGTGCGGACGCTGGACATCGAGGAGGTCGGCAAGACCACCCGGCACGGCTCGTTCTTCCAGATGAACGGCAACTTCTCGCTCGGCGACTACTTCAAGGAAGACGCCATCCGCTTCGCCTGGGAGCTGTCCACCACGCCGGTCGCCGACGGCGGCTACGGCCTGGACCCGGACCGCATCTGGGTCACCGTGCACCACACCGACGACGAGGCTCGCGGCCTGTGGCGGCGGATCGCCGGCCTGCCCGAGGAGCGCATCGTCTCGCGCGGCGACGAGGACAACTTCTGGTCGATGGGCGTGCCGGGCCCGTGCGGGCCCTGCTCGGAGCTGTACTACGACCGGGGGCCCAAGTACGGCCGGGCGGGCGGCCCGGAGGCCGACGAGGACCGGTACATGGAGTTCTGGAACCTCGTCTTCATGCAGTACGAGCGCGGTGAGGGCACCGGAAAGTCCGGCTACCCGATCCTCGGCGAACTCCCCCGCCGCAACATCGACACCGGCATGGGGCTGGAGCGGATGGCCACCCTCCTCCAGGGCGTCGACAACCTCTACGAGATCGACGAGACCCGCCCGGTCCTGGACCGTGCCGCCGGACTCGCCGGGGTCCGCTACGGCGACGACGAGCACAACGACGTACGGCTGCGCGTGGTCGCCGACCACGTCCGTACGGCCCTGATGCTGCTCGCCGACGGCACCACCCCCGGCAACGAGGGCCGCGGCTACGTCCTGCGCCGCATCATGCGCCGCGCCGTCCGCTCCATGCGCCAGCTCGGCTACGAGGAGCGCGCGCTGCCCGAACTGCTGGCGGTCGCCCGCGACTGCATGGCGCCCAGCTACCCGGAGGTCGCCGAGTCCTACGAGCGGATCGCCGGCCAGGCGGCGGGCGAGGAGGACGCCTTCCGCGCGACGCTGCGCCAGGGCACCGCCGTCCTGGACACCGCCGTCGGCAAGGTCAAGGAGGAAGGCGGCCGGTCGCTCCCCGGCAAGCAGGCGTTCCTCCTCCACGACACCTACGGCTTCCCCATCGACCTCACCCTGGAGATGGCCGCCGAACAGGGCGTCGAGGTGGACCGCGAGGGCTTCGCCGCGCTGATGCGCGAGCAGCGCGAGCGGGCCCGCGCCGACGCCCGGGCCCGTAAGTCGGGCGGCGCCGTGGACACGTCCGCGCTCCGCACGGTCCTGGACGAACACGGGCCCACCGACTGGCGCGCCTGGGACGCCCTGGAGACCGACTCCAAGGTGCTGGCGCTGCTCGGCGCCCAGGGGCCGGTGCCGGTGGCCCGCGAGGGCGACATCGTCACCGTCGTCCTCGACCGCACCCCCTTCTACGCCGAGTCCGGCGGCCAGGACAGCGACGCGGGCCGCCTCTCCGGTACCTCGGTCGAGGCCGAGGTGCTAGACGTGCAGCGTCCGCTCCCCGGCCTGGTCGCCCACCAGATCCGCGTCACCGCCGGTGAACTCGCCCTGGGCGACGCCCTGCACGCGGCCGTCGACCCCGAGTGGCGGCTCGGCGCGCGCCAGGCCCACTCCGGTACGCACGTACTGCACGCCGCCCTCCGCGAGATCCTCGGCCCGACGGCCCTCCAGTCCGGCTCGTACAACCGGCCCGGCTACCTGCGCCTGGACTTCCCGTGGCGCGGCGGCCTGTCCGCCACCGTCCGCAGCGACATCGAGGAGGCCGCCAACCGCGCGCTCCGCCGCGATCTGCCGGTCGACGTGAAGTGGATGACGCTCCCGGAGGCCAAGGAGCTGGGCGCGCTCGCGCTCTTCGACGAGACGTACGGCGAGAAGGTGCGCGTCGTGGAGATCGGCGGCGCCTGGTCGCGCGAACTGTGCGGCGGTACGCATGTCGAGCACGCCTCGCAGGTCGGCGTCGTCGCCCTCACCGCCGAATCCTCCGTGGGCGCCGGAATGCGCCGCCTGGAAGCCTCCGTCGGCATCGAGGGCTTCGGCTACCTCGCCCGCGAACGCGACCTGGTCGCCCGGATCGCCGAGCAGATCCAGGCACCGCGCGCCGAACTCGCCGACCGGGTGGCCGGGTTGCTGGAGCGCCTGAAGGCCACCGACCGGGAGAACCAGCGACTGCGGCAGCAGGCCACCGCGGCGCGCGCCGCCGGGCTGGCCGACTCCGCCGTACAGGCGGGCGCCTTCCGGGTGGTGACCGCCACCGCCGACGGCGGCGCCGACGAGGCCCGCGCGCTGGCCTTGGCCGTACGGGACCGGATGCCCACCGGCCAGCCCGCCGCCGTGGCCGTCGGCTCGGCCACGGACGGCAAGGCGGCCTTGGTCGTCGCCCTGAACAAGGCCGGCAAGGAAACGGGCGCCTCGGCATCGGACCTCGTCAAACGCCTGCTGAACGGACGCGGCGGCGGCTCCCCAGAACTGGCCCAGGGCGGCGGGCTGCCGGCCGGCGAGCTGCCCGAGACGCTGGCGGCGCTGCCGAAGCTGGTCGCGGAGAAGGCGTAACGGCGGTCAGTTCGTCTCCGTCAGCGCCCCGTACGCGTCCGGCCGGCGCGTGGTGAGGAACGGGAACAGTTCCAGCCAGTCGCGGCGGGCGTCCAGGTCCAGGTCGGCGACCAGCACGGCGGGTTCGTCGCGGGGTGCCTGGGCCAGGACGCGGCCGTACGGGTCGGCGATGAAGGAGCTGCCGTAGAAGGTCAGCGGGCCCTCGGTGCCGATCCGGTTCGGGACGATCATGAAGGTGCCGTTGGCGATGGCGTTGCCGATGATCACCTTCTGCCACAGCGGCTGGGTGTCGAAGCCGGAGTGGCCCGGCTCGGAGCCGATTGCGGTCGGGTAGACCAGGATGTCGGCACCGGCCAGCGAGTAGGCGCGGGCCAGTTCGGGGAACCACTGGTCCCAGCAGGTGGGCAGGCCGAAAGCGGCGTGCTCGACGGTGTGGACGGGGAAGGCGTCGGCGCCCGCCGGGCCGGGCCGGAACCAGTGGTCCTCGTAGTAGCCCTCGGTGACGGGGATATGGGTCTTGCGCGTACGGCCCGCGAGGGTGCCGTCCGGGGCGACCAGGACGGCGGTGTTGTAGCCGAGGCCGTCGGGCGTCACGGTGCCGTCCGGGTCCGGTTCGGGGTCGGCGCGCTCGTACAGCGAGGCGTGGATGTGCACGCCGTACTCGCGCGCTGCCTCGGCGGCGAAGGAGACGGTCGGCCCGGTGCGCAGATCCTCCGGCTCGGCGGGCTCGGGGTGGTCGTCCTTGCGGACCACCGCGAAGTACGGCGAGAGGGTCAGCTCCTGGAGGCAGACGACGCGGGCGCCTTCGGCGGCGGCCAGGCGGATGCCCTCCTTGAGGGCGGCACGGTGCCCGTCGGGATCGCGGTGCCACCGCTGCTGTACGAGGGCGACGCGCAGCGGGTCGCGCTCGGCCGGGCGGGTGCGGGCCGGCGAGGCGGGCGGGGTGAGGGCGGTGATCACACGCATGGCGGGGCTCCCGGGGTGCGGCAGAGCAGGTACGCGGGGCTGCCGGAACGTTCCGGCAGGGAGCAATGTACGAGTGCCGGAACGTTCCGGCAAGGGGGGGCGTGCGGTGCCGACCCCTCCCGACTCCTGCCTGCCTGTCCGCAGGCTTCAGGACGCCGCACCCGTCCGGCAGAGATGGAGCGTGCGGGCACCCCGGGAGAAGCGCCCTCTAAACTTGCGCCCCGTGACCAGCCGCCGCACCGTGACCCTGCTCGATGTCGCACGGGCCGCCGGGGTCTCCAAGAGCACCGTCTCCGACGCGCTCCAGGGGTCCGGCCGAGTGGCGGAGGAGACCCGCCGCCGGGTCCGCGACGTCGCCGACCGGCTCGGCTACCGGCCCAACAGCGCGGCCCGCCGCCTCCGCCGGGCCAGCACCGGCGCGCTCGGCCTGCACCTGCCGCGCACCGCGACCCGGCTGGACTACTACATGACGCTCGCCTTCGGCGCCGTGACCCGCGCCCAGGAGGACGGCCTGGACGTGGTGCTGCTGGCGCCCGGCGGCGGGGCCGCCGGGCGGCTCGCCTCGCGCGTGGACGGCCTGCTGGTGATCGACCCCGAGGCCGCCGACGAGGCGGTGTCCGGCCTGCTCGACGCGGGCGTGCCGGTGGTCACCGGCGAGCGCTACCTCGGCCCGGCGACCGCCCCGGTCGGGGCCGTGGTCTGCGACAACGCCGCCTCGCTGACCGCGCTGCTGGACCATGTACGCGCGGCGGGGGCCCGGCGCCCGGCCCTGCTCGCGCCCGCCGGCACCTCCGCGTGGGCGACCGCGCTGCGGGACACGGCGGCGGACTGGGGCCGTACGTACGGGTGCGACGTCGCCGTACGGACCGTGCCGTTCGCCGCCACCCCGGACGAGGCGGCACGCGCCACCGCGGGCCTCCTGGCGGACGATCCGGCCGTGGACGCGGTGCTGTGCGCGCCCGACGGGGCCGCCGTCGGCGTGCTGCGGGCTGCCTCCGAGAGTGGCCGGACGGTCGGACAGGACCTGCTCGTCGCGTCCTGCGTGGACGGCGCGGCCCTGCGCGGCAGCGCGCCGCCCGTGACGGCGATCGACCTGCGCCCGGACGCGTACGGGCGGGCCTGCGCCGCCCTGCTCTGCGACATCCTGGCCGGGCGGGCGGCGCCGGAGACCGTCCGTCACCACGAGTGGGAGTTGCGGGTGCGGGCGTCCACCCGGCTGACGGGCACGGCGGAGGAACAGCCGGCCTGACGCCGCGCGTTACTTCGCGTACGGCGCCAGCGCCGCCGTCACCGTCGCCTCCAGCGTGGCGGGGTCGGCCCCCGTACGCGACCGCAGGTTGACCCCGTACGCGAGCAGGGCCAGCAGCCCGGCAGCGGCGTCCGGGTCCGCGCCCGGGGCGAGTTGACCGTGCGCGGCGGCGGTGCGGAGCACCGACCGCATGGCATCGACCAGCAACTGGTGGTGTTCGTCGAGCAGTTGGCGTACGGCGGGGTCGGCGCTGGACGGGCCGGTGTGGGCGTTGGCGACCAGGCAGCCCCAGCGGGCGTACGGGCCGTGGCAGCGCAGCCGGATCAGTTCGGTGAAGAACTCGGTGACGGCGGGCAGGCCGCGCGGGTCCGCCGCCAGCCGCGCGAACGCGGGCCGCGACCACTGTTCGACGTACCGGCGCAGGGCGGCGAGGTAGAGCTCCTGCTTCCCGCCGAAGGTGGCGTAGAGGCTGGAGCGGCTGACGCCGGTACGGTCGACGACCTCCTGGATGCCGGTAGCGGCGACGCCGCGCTCCCAGAACAGCCGGACCACGGCCTCCAGGGCCGCGTCCGGGTCGAAGTGCTTGATGTCCGGCATGCCCGGGCCCGCCGCCTTCCGTTCGCGTTCGTCCGCGTCCGCACTCGCCGGTACGCGCCGACTTCTTGAATCAGCCGTTCCAAGATAACCCCGCGCAGCCCTTGGCAAGAGGGGCCCGCACCCGTAACTTGAAACGACCGTTCCAAGTTTCGTGCGTCGCGCACGCCTCCCAGGACAGGTGGGCCAACCCATGAGTCTCAACGCCGAGTTGCACGCCTTCTTCACGAACCGCTACCCGCAGATCCCGGCCGCCGCGCGGGCGGTCATGGAGCGGGCCGGACGCGAACTGGCCGAATCCGGGCAGGCCGCCGAGGCGCCCGGCCCCGGCACGCCGGTCCCCGACTTCACGCTGCCCGCGGCGGACGGGCGGAAGGTCACCCTGAGCGGCCTGCTGGCCGAGGGGCCGGTCGTGCTCACCTTCTACCGCGGCGCGTGGTGCCCGTACTGCAACCTCGCGCTGCGCGCCCTCCAGGAGCACCACACCGCCATCACCGCGCGCGGCGCCCGGCTGGTGGCCGTCTCGCCGCAGGTGCCCGACGAGTCCCTGACCCTCGCCCAGAAGCATGAGCTGGCCTTCGACGTGCTCAGCGACGTGGGTTCCGAGGTCGCCGAGCGGTACGGCATCGCCTTCGACCTGCCCGAGGACCTGGCCGCCGTGTACGACTCCTTCGGCTTCGAGATGCAGCGCGTCAACGGCGGGCACCCGCGCACGCTGCCGCTGCCCGCCACCTTCGTCATCGACCGTACGGGCACGGTCCGCTGGACCTTCGCCGACCCCGACTACGTCAAGCGCGCCGAACCGGCGGACATCCTGGCGGCCCTGGACGCCCTCCCCACCGCCTGACTCCTGCCCCTCGACCCACAAACACGACAATCCCGCCAAAATAGGCGGAAACCCTTAGGTCCTCCTGAGACGATCCCCTCATGACCCCACGTTCCTTCGACGACCTGGTGGCCGAGGCGGAGTCCGTATCCGTCGCCGGCTGGGACTTCTCCTGGCTGGACGGCCGGGCCACCGAACAACGCCCCTCCTGGGGGTACCAGCGCTCCCTGGGCGCGCGGCTGGCGGGCGCCACCGCCGCGCTGGACATCCAGACCGGCGGCGGCGAAGTCCTGGCCGGCGCCGGCCCGTTGCCGCCGGTCATGGCGGCCACCGAGTCCTGGCCGCCGAACGTCGCGAAGGCGACCGCGCTGCTGCACCCGCTCGGCGCGGTCGTCGTCGCCGACCCGGACGAGCCGCCGCTGCCGTTCGCCGACGGCGCCTTCGACCTCGTCACCAGCCGCCACCCGGCCACCGTGTGGTGGTCGGAGATCGCCCGTGTGCTGCGCCCCGGCGGCACGTACTTCGCCCAGCACGTCGGCCCGGCCAGCGTCTTCGAGCTGGTCGAGTACTTCCTCGGCCCGCAGCCCGAGGAGGTGCGGCGCAAGCGCCACCCCGACGACGAGAGCCGGGACGCCGAGGCCGTCGGCCTGGAGATCGCCGACCTTCGGTCCGAATCCCTGCGCATGGAGTTCTTCGACATCGGCGCGGTGATCTACTTCCTGCGCAAGGTGATCTGGATGGTGCCGGGCTTCACGGTCGACGGCCACCGCGAACGGCTGCGCGAACTGGACGCGAAGATCCGGGCGGAGGGGCCGTTCGTGGCCCACTCCACCCGCTTCCTCATCGAGGCCCGCAAGCCCACCTGAGAGCCCGGGGTACGGGGCGGTTACAGCCGCCCCGTACCCCTCACGCCAGCTCGACCAACTCCGCGTACTCCCGCCCCCACAGGTCCTCCGTGCCCTCCGGCAGCACCAGCACCCGGTCGGGGCGGAGTGCTTCGACGGCGCCCGGGTCGTGGCTGACCAGCACGATCGCGCCGGGGTAGGCGCCGACGGCGGCCAGCACCTCGTCCCGGGAGGCCGGGTCGAGGTGGTTGGTCGGCTCGTCCAGGAGGAGGACGTTGGCGCGCGAGTGGACCAGACCGGCCAGCGCCAGCCGGGTCTTCTCGCCGCCGGACAGCACCCGTACCGGCTTGTCCCCGTCGTCCCCGGAGAAGAGGAACGCGCCGAGGACGTGCCGGGCCTCGCCGTCGGTCAGGTGCGGCGCGGCGGCGGCCAGGTTTTCGCGGACCGTACGGGACGGGTCGAGCGTGTCGTGCTCCTGCGCGAAATAGCCCAGCCGCAGCCCGTGCCCGGCGACCACCCGCCCCGCGTCGGGGGTTTCCCGCCCGGCCAGCAGCCGCAACAGGGTCGTCTTACCGGCGCCGTTGAGCCCGAGCACGACCAGCCGGCTCCCCCGGTCCACGGCCAGGTCGACGCCGTCGAGCACCCGGTGCTCCCCGTACGCCTTGGCCAGGCCGACCGCGCCCAGCGGCACCCGGCCGCACGGCGCGGGCTCGGGCAGCCGGATGCGCGCGGTCTTCTCGGCGCGCCGGACCGGCTCCAGTTCCGCGAGCATGCGGTCGGCGCGGCGGGCCATGTTCTTCGCGGAGACGGCCGTCGCGACGTGCGCGCGCATCTTGTCGGCCTGGCTGTGCAGCGCCGCCGCCTTTCGCTCCGCGTTGGCGCGCTCCCGTGCCCGGCGCCGGTCGTCCGCCGCGCGCTGGGCGAGGTAGGTGTGCCAGCCGGTGTTGTGCACGTCGAGTGCGGCGCGCGCCGGGTCCAGGTGGAACACCCGGTTGACGGTGTCGGCGAGCAGCCCGGTGTCGTGGCTGATCACCACCAGCCCGCCGCGGTACGCGGCCAGGAAGCCGCGCAGCCAGGCGACCGAGTCGGCGTCGAGGTGGTTGGTCGGCTCGTCCAGCAGCAGCGTGCCGTGCCCGGCGAACAGGATGCGGGCCAGCTCGACCCGCCGCCGCTGCCCGCCCGAGAGCCCGCCCACGGGCTGGTGCAGCACCCGCTCGGGCAGCCCCACCCCGGCCGCGACACGCGCCGCCTCGGCCTCGGCCGCGTACCCGCCGCGCGCTTGGAAGGCGTCCTCGGCCCGCACGTAAGCGGCCATCGCCTTCTCCTGCGCAGCGGCCCCCACGGCGTCGGCCAGCGCGTCAGCGGCACGTCGCAGGTCATGTACGGCCTGGTCCAGACCGCGCGCGGAAAGAATCCGGCCGGTGACGGTGACGGCCGGGCCATCCGCACGGGAATCCTGCGGCAGATGGCCGACGCTCCCCGTACGGACGATGTCCCCGGCAGCGGGCCGCACCCGCCCCGCCAGGGTGTCGAGCAGCGTCGTCTTTCCCGCCCCGTTGCGGCCCACCAGGCCGATTCGGTCACCGGGGGCGACATGGAAGGAAACGCCGGACAGCAGAAGCCGGGCGCCGACGCGCACGTCGGCACCACGAACGGTAATCATGGGTGAACACTCCGGAACAGCTCAAGGACACACGGGTGGCGTGGAAGCGGGTGTCCGAGCTAAGAAATCCGGGGGGTCGACATAGGGGCGAGGGTAAAGGGCGGTGGCCGCGGGGGGCGAGTGGTTTTCGGGCGCCGGGCCCGGCACGCATTCCGTGACCGGGGCGGTTCGGGCGCGGACCTCCGGAGGTTGTCCAAGATCCGGAAGTTCCGGACTTCCGCCGGTACCGACGCCTCCCCGAAACCTTCGATACGGGGTTAATCTTCGCGACGTACACACTGAGTTGTGCTGCATCGCAGGTCACCACGGAGCAGCCTGCCGGGTGTGCTGTGCCCCGCGATGCGGCGGCATTTGTGGGGGCTCCATGCACGAAATGGTCAAGGGTGGCAACGTCGGTCTGGCCGCCCTGAGCGAGGACACCGGCTCGCTGGTGGTGAGTCTGAGCTGGAGCAGCGCGTCGGGGGACGGCGACGCGGACGTCTCCATTCTGCTGCTGGGCGCGGACGGCAAGGTGCGCGGCGACGCGGACTTCTTCTTCTACAACAATCCGGCCGCCGCCGACGGCAGCGTGCAGTTACTCGGCAAGACGCCGACGGCCAACGGCAGCGAGGACCGGGTCGGCATCGACCTGACGGCCGTGCCCGCCGATGTCGAGCGCCTGGTGGTGGCGGCCAGCCAGTACGGTTCGGCGCGGTTCGGGCAGCTGGACGATCTGCGGGTGACGGTGGCCGACCGTACGGGCGAGCCGCTGCTCGGGTTCTCGATCAACGACGCCGGGGCGGAGAGCGCGTTCATCTTCGGGGAGCTGTACCGGCGGGGCGGGGAATGGAAGTTCCGCGCGGTCGGGCAGGGTTACGAAACCGGCCTCGCCGGGCTGGCCACGGACTTCGGCATCACCGTGGACGACGACGAGGACCCGGTGGCGGCGGAGGACGAGGAGCCGCAGGCTCCGCCGGCGCCCGCGGCGCAGGCGGAGACGGTGGTGGAGACGCCGGTGGCGGCCACCCCGGTGGTGACTCCCGCGCCCGCGGCCGAAATTCCGGCCCCCGTACCCGCCCAGCGGCCGGAACCGGAACCGGCCGCGGAACCGGCCCGGCGGCCCCGTGGCCCGCGTACGGCGAAGAAGAAGGTCACCCTGCCCAAGGTGGCGAAGAAGTCGCTCGCCGAGAACGACTCCTGGCGGCAGGCCCGGCTCTTCCCGGCGCCCACGCTCAAGAGCGACCGGGAGCGCGAGATGCGCGCGACCTCGGTGCTGCTGGCGGTGATGGCGCAGGTGCCGGAGTTCGGCCGGCGGCTCACCGCGGCGTTCGGTGCCCCGGCCGGCCGGATGCAGACGTTCACCGAGGTCACGCTGCCGAACGGGGACACGCCCCGGCGTCCGGACGGGGTGATCCGGGTGGAGCGGGCGGGAAAGCTGTGGACCGCTCTGGTCGAGACGAAGACCAACGGCAATCCGCTGAAGTCGGAGCAGGTCCAGGACTACATGGACATCGCGGCCCGGCGCGGCTACGAAGCAGTGATCACACTCTCCAACGACGTGGCGCTGGAGGGCAGTCCGCTGGTCGAGGTGAAGACCGACGGGCGCCGCAAGCACAAGGTGTCGCTGTGGCACCTGTCCTGGGCCGAGGTGGCGCACCAGGCGCAGCTGCTGATCCGCCACGAGGGCGTGGGCAATGCGGCGCACGCCTGGCTGCTCCAGGAGTTGCTGCACTACCTCCAGCACGAGAACTCCGGCTGCCATGGCTTCCAGAACATGGGCCCGGCCTGGGTGCCGGTCCGCAACGGCATCGATACGGACACGCTCTGCCAGGGCGACGAGCGCGCCGTGGCCGTCGTCGAGAGCTGGGAGCGGCTCATCCGCCAGGTCTGCCTGCGGCTCGGCGGGGAGCTGGGCCAGAAGGTGCTGCCCGTGCAGCGGGCCAAGCGCGGTACCGACCAGGCGAGCCGCCGCGCCGCGCTCGCCGACCGGCTCTGTGAGGAGGGCCGGCTGTCCGCCGAGCTGCGCATCGACACGACGCCCGGCATCCTGGCGATCACTGCCGACCTGCGGACCGGGAAGCTGCGTACGTCCATCGAGATCCCGGCGCCCGAGCAGGGGTACCCGCTCAGCTGGGTCAAGCGCCTGGTCCGGCAGCTCGCCGAGGCGCCGGCGGATCTGCATGTGGAGTCGCTGGTGGAGGGCAACCGGGGCCCGCGCGGCACGCTGGAAAGGCTGCGCCCGGAGCCGGGCGATCTGCTGCCCAAGGACGGGGCGGCCATCACCGGCTTCCGGCTCTCCCTCTTCAAGGGCATGGGCAGTACGCGCGGCAACGCGGAGTCCGGCTTCATCAGGAGTGTGGACGAGTCCGTGGACCGCTTCTACGCGAGCGTCGTCGCCCACCTCACCCAGTCCGGCGGCCCGGAGCGCCGGCCGCTGCGGCGCACCGCCGCGTCCGAAACGGCCGCCGTCGGCTGAGAGCCCATGCCCGAATGGGGCGGGGGAAGGCCCGTTTCCCGCCCGCTCCGGAAATTGCCCGGCACACAACGCCGGTCTCCGCAGTTTTTCCGCGAAGACCGGCGGGGCGGGGACCCCGTGGGCGCCGGAGGTCAGACCTCGGCGGCGATCCAGGCGATGTGCCAGCCGTTCTTGGCGGCGTATGCGGGGTCGATGGGCTGGCGGTCGACGCGGCGGACGTAGATGCGGAAGCCGGTCGGGGTGGCGTTGTACACGGTGTTTCCGCCGGTGGTCATCCACATGCGGTCGTCGCCGGTGAGGGCCGCGATATACGCGGGGGTGCCGGTGAAACCGCCCTCGCTGGTGTCGACGTCGATGTAAACGCCGTCGCCATTGCGGTCGGGATAGTTCTGCCAGCCTTCGCCGGGGGCCGTCCTGCCGGAAAGGAACTTGCCGTTCTGCATTGCTTGCTCCTGTCGCGTCCTCGTCGGAATGCGGACCGGCGATCCACTGATCGGCGGCCCTGGCAGTTTGGGCCTGAAAGTTGGGCATTAGCAAGGCCGTTCGACAGAGTTGGCCAGATGTGGGGAGTGCGAACGGGTGGTGGTCCGGTGGCCGGATCGGAGGGTTGACCCGGGGGCCGTACGGGCCTAGTCGGAGGGTCCGGCGGGCTTCATGATTCTTTTTCGGCTGGGGTTGACAGCCCCCGGCCGTCTTACAAACCTTGGACGCAGCCATTGCTTGGCGGCCCCGGCACCATCGACGCATGAGGAATTCGCGATCCGGGCCTCGCGACATGGATCTCTCCGGTACCGCGGCGCATATGCCGCACCGGAGCAGCCGATACGGCCTCTGTGTCGAACGCCGACGACGTCCCGTGCCGCGCTCGCCGCACCGCTTCCCCGGCACGAGGCCGATGACGGGCTTTTGGAGAGGGTTGTGGCAGCGCCGAAGGAGTCGAGGACAGGTGCGGGGGACGATGCGACGCGAAACCCGCGGATCAATTCGCGGGCGAGGGTACCGGCGGCCGCCGGCAACGGACCGTCCGCGCGGTATGAATTCCGGGCCGCCGCGGAATGGGCGGAATTCGGTGCGGTGATCGATCTGGCCTACGGCGGCCATCCGCACTCCCCCGCGCACAGCGCCGTGGTCGGTGCGTTATTCGAGCCCAAACGTTCTCTCGTCGCGTGTTACGGCGGCCGCCCGTGCGCCACCTTCGCCGGATACGCGCTGGAAATGACGCTGCCCGGCGGACCGGTCCCGGTGGCCGGCATCGGATATGTCGCGGTGGCGCCGCCCCACCGGCGCCGCGGCCTGATGCGCGAGCTGCTGCGGCGGGCGCTCACCGCGCTGCACGAGGAGCGGGGCGAGCCGGTCGCGGTGCTGCACTCGACCGAGCCGGGCATCTACGGGCGGTTCGGGTTCGGCCTGGCATCCCAGGCCGTCGAACTGTCCGTACCGCCCGAGGCGCGCGCGTTCACGCACGAGCCGGACGGCGACGGCCTGACGCCGGAGGTCCTCTCACCCGAGGACGCGGGCGCCGCCGTCGCCGCCGTCTACGACGCCTGCCTGGCCGAACGTCCCGGCATGCTGCGGCGCGACGCCGCCTGGCAGCGCCGCGCCGTCGAGGACGAACCGGCCTCCCGGCACGGCGCGGGACGGCTGCTGTGCCTGGTGGCGTCGGGCCCCGGCGGTGAACCCCGCGGCTATGCGCTGTACCGGATGCGGCCCGCCTGGCAGCGGTCCCGGCCGCGCTACGAACTGACCGTACGAGAACTCTTCGCGCGCGACGCCGCCGCGTACGCCTTCATGTGGCGCGCGCTGCTGGACACCGATCTGACCGGGACCGTCAGGGCGCAGACCCGCCCCGTCGACGACCCGTTGCTGGCGCTGCTCGACGACCCGCGCAGCGCCGCGCCCACCCTGCGCGACCAGCTCTACGCCCGCGCCGTCGACCTGGACCGGGCTCTGACCGCCCGCACGTACAGTGCGCCGGTCGATGTGGTGCTGGAGGTGAGCGACGCCATGTGCCCCTGGAACGCGGGGCGTTGGCAGCTCACCACGGACGCCGACGGATTCGCCGAGTGCACGCGGACGGGTGCGGCGGCCGACCTCGCCCTCACCGCCCGTGAGGTAGGGGCGGTTCTGCTGGGCGGCGGCTCGCTGGTGCAGCTGGCACACGCCGGCCGGGTCGCCGAGCTGCGGCCGGGCGCGCTGCGCGCCGCCTCCGCCGCCTTCCGCCACGACCCGGCGCCGTTCTGTCCGATGGCGTTCTGAGGCCGGAAGCCGGTCACCCCCGGACCGCCGCCTCCGGCGTTCCCCACTGCCCTCAGGCGCGTCCCCACCCACCCTTCCCTAGGAGCCCCCATGCCCGGACCCGGCTATGCCTTCTTCGGTGACGAGGAGCGCGACAACGTCGAGCAGGTGCTGGAAACCTGGTCGCGGACGACCACCGCGCACTCCTACCCGCTGGGCGACCTCACCCAGACCAGACTGTTCGAGCAGGCCGCGGCGCACCGGCTGAGCAGCCCGTACTGCCTGTCCGTCAACAGCGGCACCTCCGCGCTGCTGACCGCCCTCGCCGCGCTCGGCATCGGCCCCGGCGACGAGGTCATCGTGCCGGGCTACATGTACAGCGCGTGCCTGGCGGCCATCGTCTACAGCGGCGCCACCCCGGTGCTCGCCGAGGTCGACGCCTCGCTCACCCTCGACCCCGGCGACGTACGGCAGCGGATCACCGGGCGCACCAAGGCGCTGATGCCGGTGCACATCCTCGGCGCGGCCTGCGACCTGGCCGCCCTGCGGCGGATCGCCGGCGAGCACGGGCTGCTGATGCTGGAGGACGCGGCGCAGGCGTGCGGCGGCACCTACCGGGGGCGGCCGCTGGGCACGTTCGGGCAGGCGGGGGCCTTCTCGCTCAATATGTTCAAGATCATCACCGGTGGGGACGGCGGCTTCCTGCTCACCTCCGACGAGCGGGTCTTCCAGCGCGCGTACGGCTTCCACGACCACGGCTGGTTCCCGTACCGGCGCGAGGAGGGCCCCGGCGACCGGCTGTGGGGCCTGAACCTACGGATGACGGAGCTGACGGCGGCCGTGGCGCGCGCCCAGCTCGGCCGCCTGGACGCCGTGCTGGCGCGCACCCGCGGGCTGCGGGACGAGCTGCTGGAGCAGATCCCGGAGCGGGACGGCATGGTGCGCCGCTACCTGCACGACGCGGACGGAGACTGCGCTTCCGTGCTCGTGTACGTCTTCGACGAGCGGGCCGACGCCGAGGCCGTCGCCAAGCGCCTCGGCACCAAGACGCTGCTGCACTCGCCCAAGCACTACTACGGCGGCCTGCCCGAACTGCCCGCGCTGGCCGCCCCGGACGGCTCCTCCTGCCCCTTCCGCCAGCCCGCCGAGGTCTGGCGGCGGGACGGCTGGCGGGCGGGCGCGCTGCCCCGTACCGACGATGTGCTGAGCCGGTCGCTGGCGCTGACCGTCGGGCTGTCCGACACCTATCTGGGCGCCGACTTCGGGGTGAACGTCTTCAGCGGCGGCGACGAGATCGCCGAGGTCGCCGAGCGGTTCCGCGAGACGGCGGACGAAGTGCTCGGCTGACCGGCTCCGCGGGCCCGCCCCGTACAGCCGGCCTCCGCCCCGTACGACCGGCCCCCCGCCCCGTACGACCGGCCTCCGTCCCCTACGTCCGATCTCCCCTCCCCCCGGACCGCCCCCGCCCGAGGAAAGGACCCTCATGCCCGCGACCCGAACCACCGCGCAGCTGCCCGGCAGAGCCTCCAGGCCCCTGGTCAGCGTCGTGGTGCCGTGCTTCGACGAGGCGGCCGTCATCGGGGAGACGCACCTGAGGCTCAGCGCCGTCCTGCGCGGCCTGCCGGAGTGCGAGTACGAGGTGGTGTACGTCGACGACGGCAGCGGGGACGCCACCTGGGACCGGCTCACCGAACTCGCCGCCGACGACGTGCGGGTCCGGCTGGTGCGGCTGACCCGCAACTTCGGGCACCAGCCGGCCGTCCTCGCGGGCCTGCGCGAAGCGGCCGGGGACGCGGTGGTGACCATCGACGCGGACCTCCAGGACCCGCCGGGCCTCATCGTCGACATGGTCGAGCGCTGGCGCGCGGGCTGGGCGGTGGTCTCCGCGCGGCGTACCGCTCGGGAGGGCGAGAGCCGCTTCAAGACCGGCACCGCGCACGTCTTCTACCGGCTGCTGGCCGCGGTCGCCGACCACCCGGTGAACCTGGACACCGGGGACTTCCGCCTGCTGGACCGCGAGGTCGTCCGCACGCTCTCGCTGCTGCCGGAGAGCGAGCTGTACCTGCGCGGCTCGGTGTGCTGGGCGGGCTTCCCCGAGACGAGCCTGGAGTACGGGCGGCTGCCCCGGCTGGCCGGCCGGACGAAGTACACGCTGCGCAAGATGGCCGGGCTGTCCCGGCGCGGGCTGCTCGCCTGCTCGTCCGCCCCGGCCAGAGTGCCCGCCGTCGTCGGCCTGGCCTGGCTCGGCGGTACGGCCACGGCCTCGGCCGTGCGGGGCCGCCCGCTGCCGCTGGCCGCGTGGACCTTCGGCTGCGAGGCGGTGCTGCTCGGGCTGCTGGGCGAGTACCTGCTGCTGGTGCACCGCGAGGTGCGCGGGCGGCCACCGTACGTGGTCCGCCAGCGGTGGGCGGCCGGGGTGCCGACGCCGGTGGAGATGGTCCCGGTCGAGATGGCCGAGCACTCCAAGGCGTGGGCCGCCGGGAGCGCCCGGTGAGCGCCGGGGACGCGCAAGGGCCCTGGGACGTGATCGTGGTCGGTGCCGGGTTCACCGGCCTGGCCGCCGCGCAGGAACTCGCGCGGGCCGGGCTGCGCTGCCTGGTCCTGGAGGCGGACGACCGGGTGGGCGGCCTGGCGGGCACGTTCCCCGTCGGCGACCGGCAGCTGGAGCGCTTCTACCACCACTGGTTCGCCTCCGACACCGACATCTTCCGGCTCTGCGCCGACCTCGGCCGCGCCCACCTGGTGCGGCGCCACCACGGCCGTACCGGCTTCTACTACGCGGGCGGCATCCACCGCCTGTCCTCCCCGCTCGACGTGCTGCGCTTCGCGCCGCTGCCGCCCGCCGACCGGCTGCGCCTGGGCCGCTCGGTGCTGCGTGCCGGACGCGTGCGGCACTGGCGCGAACTGGAGGCGCTGACCGCCGAGGAGTGGCTGGTCTCGCTGGGCGGGCGGCGGGTGTACGACCGGGTGTGGCGGCCGTTGCTGGAGGGCAAGTTCGGCCCGTACGCGCCCGAGGTCGGCGCCACCTGGATGTGGACGAAGCTGCACCTGCGGGGCGGCAGCCGCAGCCGGTCGGGCCGCGAGGTCCTGTACTACCTGCACGGCGGCTGCGGCGCCCTGCTGGACGCCTGGCTGATCCGGCTGGCCGCGCTGGGCGTACGGATACGGACCGGCTGCCGGGTGTCGGAGGTCCTGACCGGGCCGGACGGCGTGACCGGGGTCCGGTGCGGCGGCGAGGTCATCGACGCGCCCCGGGCGCTGCTGACCTGCGCGCCCGGCCCGGCGGCCGCCCTGCTCGCCGGGTCCGGCCACCCCGGGGTCCCGGCGCTGCGCCGCCGGCTCGGCGCGATCCCGTACCTGGCCAACCTGTGCCTGGTGCTGGAGAACGACCGGCCGCTGTCGGACACGTACTGGCTCAACGTCACCGACCCGCGCTTCCCGTACGTCGGCGTCATCGAGCACACCAACCTCGACGCGCCGGAGCACTACGGCGGGCGGCACCTGGTCTACCTGTCCGCCTACCTGCCGGCGCAGGCCCCGCTCTACCGGATGAGCGACGCGGAGGTCTTCCGCCACAGCCTTCCGCACCTGCGCCGGATGTTCCCGGCGTTCCGCGCCGACTGGGTGCGCGCCCACCACGTCTGGCGCGCCGACCACGCGCAGCCGGTCATCACCCGGCACTACTCGCGGGCCGTGCCCGGCGTCGAGAACGCCGTACCCGGCCTCTATCTGGCCTCGATGGCCCAGGTCTTCCCGGAGGACCGGGGCACCAACTACGCGCTGCGCGGCGGGCAGCACGCCGGCCGGCTGATCGCCGACCGCGTCCGTACGGCGGCGCGCCGTACCGGCCGCACCGCCGCGCCCCACGACGTCGCCCCACGGATCGGAGCGGACCATGACTGACCCCCGGGCCCTACCGCCCCTGTTCACGACGGAGGACTGCGAACGCATGCCCGCCCATCAGGTGCACGACCTCTACCGGCACTACGTCAGCCGCTCCCAGGTCTCGCTCCTCGGCTCCTTCGGCTTCGGCCAGGACCTGGTCGACCACGCGGAGGGCTGCTGGATCACGCTGCGGGACGGGCGCCGCATCCTGGACTTCACCGGCGGGATCGGCGTGCTCAACCACGGGCACAACCACCCCCGGCTCCTGGCGGCCCGCCGCCGCTTCGGCGAGCGGCGCGCCATGGAGGTCCACAAGAACTTCCTCTCACCGTACGTGGCGGCGCTCAGCCACAACCTGGCCCGGCTGCTGCCCGGCGACCTGAACATCAGCTACTTCCCCAACTCCGGAGCCGAGGCCGTCGAAGGCGCCGTGAAGCTGGCGTACAAGTACCACCGCGGGCACCGCGGCACGGTGCTGCACAGCGACATCTCCTTCCACGGCAAACTGCTCGGCGCGGGCAGCCTCACCGCCTCCCCCGAGGTGGACTTCCCCTACCCCCGCCTGCCCGGCACCGACCACTTCGCCTACGACGACCTGGAGTCCTTCGCGCTCGCCCTGGAACGGCACCGGACCGGCAGCGGCGGCAGCGATGTGTACGCGGTGGTGCTGGAGCCGTTCAGCGCGTCCAGCGTGCGCGAGTGCTCGGAGGGGTTCCTGCGCGAGGTCCGCAGGCTGTGCACGGAACAGGACATCGTCCTGATCTTCGACGAGGTGTACACGGGCTGGGGACGGACGGGCACGCTCTTCCACTTCATGCGCCACCCCGGCCTGGTCCCCGACGTGGTGACCACCTCGAAGTCGTTCGGCGGCGGCAAGTCCTCCATCTCCGGCTACACCGCGCGCGAGCCGGTCTTCCGCGCCGCGTATGACAACCACGCCGACGCGACGCTGCACAGCACCACGTACTACGGCTTCGGCGAGGAGACCGCGACCGCGCTGGAGGCCGTCTCCATCGCCGTCGAGGACGACTATCCGGCGCGCGCCGTGCGGATCGGCGAGCGGCTGGGCGGCGGCCTCGCCGACCTCGCCGCACGCCACCGCTCCCTGGTGAGCGGCACCTTCGGCCGGGGCGCGCTGCACGGCCTGTTCCTCAAGGACGGCAACCCCGGTCTGGACCGGCTGCTGCGCCTGGTGCCCTCGACCTTCGCCAGGGACCCGCGCGCCCGCCGCAAGCTCGTCACCGCCGCGGTGATCGCCTCCCTCTACCGCGACTTCGGCGTCCTGGCCTACTACGGCTCCAACCACGGCCTGCCGCTCATCGCCTCACCGCCGCTGGTGGCCGAGGAGACCGAGGTCGAGGTGTTCCTCCAGGCGCTGGACTCGGTGCTGGAGCAGGGGGCCGGGCGGCTGCTGGCCCGCTTCGCCAAGGACGTACTGGCGCAGCACGTACCCGTACGGGGGAAGGAGGCCAGAGAGCAGGTGGTGGCGCGGTGAGCGGCGGACACCTGGTGGACGGCGGTCGGATGGCGCGGGCCCTGCGGGCGAGCGGACTGCCCGCCCTCTGGGCGGACCGCTATCCGGCGCTCGCCGACCCGCTCGTCGGCGCGCGCGCTGCCGCGCATGTCAGCGGGTCGCTGGGGCGGCTGCCGGTGGCATACCGCATCGCCGCCGAAGTTGCCCTGCGCGCGGCCGGGTTGGCGATCCGGCCCCTGCCTGCCGCCAAGCGCGACCGGCTGGCGCGGCTGCCCGGCTTCGGCCGGCTCCTGGCCGTCACCGACTCCCTCGCGCTGTACGGCGGGCTGGACGGTGAACCGACTCCATGGAACGCCGCCTTATGAACCGTCGCCACACCCCTGCCCGCACCGTCTCCTGCGACGCCCTGGTCATCGGCTCCGGAGCCGGTGGCGCGGTCGCCGCACTGGAGCTGGCGCGGGCCGGTCACCCCACCGTCGTCCTGGAGGAAGGCCCCCGGACGACCACCGCCGAACTCGCCGCGTCCGCACCCGCCGCGAACCTGCGCCGCCTCTACCGCGACGCCGGGCTGACCCCCATCCTCGGCAGCCCGGTCATCCCGTACGGCGAGGGCCGCTGCGTCGGCGGCAGCACGGTCGTCAACGGCGGGCTGCTGTGGGCACCGCCGGACGCGCTGCTGGACCGCTGGGCGCGGGTGATGGGCACCACCGACTACCGCGCCGAACGGCTGGCCGGACACCTGAGCACGGTGTCCGAACGCCTCGGCGCCGGCGAGCAGCCGCACGGCGACGGCAACGCGGACTCGCGGCTGCTCGCCGAGGCGGCCGACGCCCTGGGCTGGCGGTGGTCCGCCGCCCGGCGGGCCGCCCCCGGCTGCCGCCACCTGAACCGCTGCCCGACCGGCTGCCCCGCCGGCGCCAAGCGCAGCATGCTGGTCAGCTATCTGCCGGAGGCGGAGCGGTACGGGGCGGTCATCGAGCCCGGGACGCGGGCCGTGCTGCTGCGGCACGACGGCCGCACCGTGCACCGCGTTTCGGCTCTCGGCGGCCCGGACGGCCGCACCCGCATCGACTACCGGCCGCGTACGGTCTTCCTCGCCGCCGGGTCCGTCGGCAGCGCCCTCCTCCTCCAGCGCAGCGGCATCCACGCCCGCACCGCCGGACGGGCCATGGGGTTCCACGTCAACTTCCGCCTGGTGGCCCGCTTCGCCGACCCGGTGCACGCCGGGCGCGGCACGATCTTCACCGCCCAGCTGCGGGAGTTCGAGGACCTGGGCATCCACGTGATGCCCGCCAACCTCACCCCCGGATCGCTCGCGGCGGCGCTCGCCGGGCACGGGCCCGCGGTGGTCAACCCGCTGCTGGCGGACCTGCCGCGGGTCGCGGTGTACACGGTGCAGGTACGGATGAGCGGACGGATCGCCGTACGCCATCTGCCGGGCGGCGGACGCCTGTTGCGGCACCGGATGGCTCCGTACGACCGCGGCCTGCTGCGCTTCGCGCTCGGCCGGGCGGCGCGGCTGCTGTTCCGGGCGGGTGCGGTGGAGCTGTACCCGCCCTGTACCGGCGTACTGCGTTCGCAGAGCGCGGCGCGGGAGTTCGCGGTCCGTGCGGACCCGCGCGGCTGGGACCTGGTGTGCGTCCACGCCATGGCGTCCTGCCCGATGGGGTGGTCGGCGCTGGGCGGGGTGTGCGACCAGCACGGCCGCCCGTACGGTTTCACGAACCTCCGGCTGTGCGACGCCTCGGTGCTGCCCGGACCGGCCGGGCTCAGCCCGCAGGGCACGGTCATGGCCTTCGCGCACGAGATCACCGCCCGCTACCTCTCCTCACCCCCTCAGGTCCCCACGAGGAGGCACTGTGACAGCGACACCCCATCCTGATCCCGACGGCGCGCGGCACCGCGCCGAAGGCCGCCCGCGCGGCCTGCTCCGCCCCACCGGTCCCGTCGTGGACTGCGACATCGCCGTCATCGGCTCCGGCATGGGCGGCGCGACCCTGGCGTACGCCCTGCGCGGCACCGGCGCGCGGGTCCTGGTCGTCGAGCGCGGCGACTTCCTCCCCCGGGAGTGGCAGAACTGGTCCGCGCCCGCGGTCTTCACCGCCGGGCGCTACCGCAACGCCGAACCCTGGTACGACGCCGGCGCCGGCCGCTATTTCGACCCCGGCGTGCACTACTACGTCGGCGGCAACACCAAGGTCTTCGGCGCCACCCTGCCGCGCTTCCGGGAGGCCGACTTCGGTCCGATGGAGCACGCGGAGGGCGTCTCGCGCGGCTGGCCCTTCCCGTACGGCGTGCTGGAGCCGCACTATGCGCGCGCCGAACGCCTCTACCGGGTGCACGGCGCGCGCGGGGCCGATCCGACCGACCCCTGGCGCTCCGGCGAGTACCCGTGGCCCGCCGTGGCCCACGAACCCGCGGTCGCCTCGCTCGCGGAGTCGCTGCGCGCCCAGGGCCTGAAGCCGTTCGCGCTGCCCACCGGCGTCGACCTGCGGCCGGACGGCGCGTGCCTGCGCTGCGCCACCTGCGACGGCTTCCCGTGCCTGGTCGAGGCCAAGAGCGACGCCGACGTGTGCGCGCTGCGGCCCGCGCTGGCCGCGGGCAACGTCTCGCTGCTCACCCGGACCACCGTCACCCGGCTGGTGACCGGTCCGTCCGGGCGGCGGGTGACCGCGGCGCTGGCCCAGTACGAGGGCAGGGAGCTGCGTATCCAGGCCGGGCGTTTCGTGCTGGCCTGCGGAGCGGTCAACACGGCCGCGCTGCTGCTGCGTTCGGAGTCCGGCGCCCTGCACACCGGCCCCGTACGGGAAACCGGACTGGCCAACGGCTCCGGGCAGGCCGGGCGCAACTACATGGTGCACAACTCGACGTTCCTGATGGCCGTCGACCCGCGCCGCGCAGACGAGGTGGTGTTCCAGAAGACGCTGGGCGTCAACGACTGGTACCTGGGCAACGGCACCCACGGCCCGCTCGGCAACGTACAGGCCCTGGGCAAGCTGCGGGCCCCCTCGGCGGGCGGCCTGTGGCCGAGGGCCCCGCGCCCGCTGCTCGCCGCCGCCACCCGGCGCAGCATGGACCTCTACCTCACCAGCGAGGACCTGCCGGTGCCGGACAACCGGGTGACCGTCGGCCCCCGGGAGCGGGTCGAGGTGCACTGGCGGCCGGTGAACCTGCCGCCGCACCGCGAGCTGGTGCGCCGCGCCACGGCCATGATGCGCCGGGCGGGCTTCCCGCTGGTCTTCACCCGGCGGATGGGCATCGCCGTCAACTCGCACCAGTGCGGCACCGCGGTGGCCGGGGAGGACCCGGCGACCAGCGTCGTCGGCCCGGACTGCAAGGCGCACGAACTGGACAACCTGTGGGTCGCGGACAGCTCCTGGTTCCCGTCCTCGGCGGCGGTCAACCCGGCGCTGACGATCGCCGCGAACGCGCTGCGGATCGCGCCCATGGTGGCGGGGATCGCGGACGTCGCGGAGGAGATGGAGGTGCCGTACGGGCCCGGGGCGGGCGACCCCCGGGACGGCGGCCCCGCGGGTCCGTGCCCCACCGGCGGCCCCCGGCGGGACGGAGGGACCGCGGGCCCATGATCGTCGACCACGCCTACGACCTGGTCACCGACGACCTCTTCCTGCGCCTGGACGGACTGCTGCCGCACGCCGAGCTGTTCCTGAAGCTGGAAGGGCTCAACCCGGCCGGGTCGGTCAAGCTCAAGACCGCCACCGGCCTGGTCGAGGACGCCGAGCGGCGCGGCGTGCTGCGCCCCGGCGGCTCGCTGATCGAGTCGTCCTCCGGCAACCTGGGCATCGCCCTGAGCGCGGTCTGCGCGGCCAAGGGCTACACCTTCACCTGCGTCACCGACCCGCACGTACCGCGACAGAGCGTCGCCCTGATGCGCGCGTTCGGCGCCCACGTCTGCACCGTCGACACCCGCGACGGCAACGGCGGCTACCTGGGCAGCCGGATCGCGCTGATCCGCAGTGCCCTGGACCTCGACCCGACGCTGACCTGGCTCAACCAGTACGCCAACCCCGCCAACCCGGCCGTGCACGCGGCGCGCACCGCGGCCGCCGTGCTGCGCGAGATCCGCACCGTGGACTACCTCTTCGTCGGCGCGGGCACCACCGGCACCGTCATGGGCTGCGCCGCGCACTTCCGCCGCCACTCGCCCCGGACGACGGTCGTCGCGGTGGACGCCGAGGGCTCGGTGACCTTCGGCGGCCCGCCCGGCCCCCGCCGCATCCCGGGCCTGGGCACCAGCCGGGTGCCGGAGATCTGCCGCCCGCGCGACGTGCACCGGGTGGTGTCGGTGCCCGAGCGGGACGCCGTGCTGATGTGCCGCCGGCTCGCCCGCGGCCACGGCCTGGCCGTCGGCGGCTCCACCGGCTCGGTGCTCAGCGCCGTCCTGCGGCTGCGGCCCGACATCCCGCCGGGCGCCCGCGTGGTGGCGCTCTCCGCCGACCTCGGCGAGCGCTACCTGGACACCGTGTACGACGACGCCTGGGTCACCGGGCACTTCGGCGCGGCGGTGGCCGGACGGTCCGGCCGCCCCCGTCATTCCGGAACAACGCAGGCCGCCCCAGAGGAGGTTCGCTGAATGATCCCGCCCTCCCCCGTGAACGCCGCCCCGGCACCCGGCCGCCCCCGGCCCCCC
>NZ_LGCW01000323.1:0-35910 GCF_001279365.1 Streptomyces sp. NRRL F-5755
CCCCCCGGGCCGGGCCCCGGAGGCCGTGGGTGGCCTTCGGGGCCCGGAGGGGAGTGGACGCCCTGTGATCACGAGGCGCCGTGCACAGTCCCCTTAAGGCGCATGCGCCGGATTGTCCGGGGTCGGGGAGTTCGTCGTGGTCTTGCTGCGTTGGGTTTCCCAGCTGGTCAGGGCTGTGGCGCAGGCGTGGTCGAGGTGGCGTAGGCCGGTTAGGTCGAGGGTTATGGGGCGGTTGTGGGGGAGGGACTCCAGTTGGTCGAGGAGTTTGGGGAGGCGGAGGAAGGTGGCGTTGCCGAGGGCGCGTACCTGGATGGGGTCGGTGGACGGGGCGTCCAGGCCGGTGATCTCCAGGTGGACGTGGGAGGTCTCCCAGGCCGTCTTGGCGATGGCCAGGAGGAGGCCGATCAGTACGCCCTCGAACATGTTGGTCACGACGATCGCGATGGCGGTCGCCGCGAGGATGACGGCCTCGCCCCGGTGCTCACGCCAGAGCGGGGCGAAGTCGCGCAGCGGGAGGAGCTTCCAGCCCGCGTGGACCAGTACGCCGGCCAGCGCCGCCACCGGGATGACGCCCAGCGCCGCAGGGAACGCCGCCGCGAAGATCAGCAGCCATGCGCCGTGCAGCACGCGGGACGCCTTCGTACGGGCTCCGGCGTGGACGTTCGCGGAGCTGCGGACGATCACCGCGGTCATCGGCAGGGCGCCCAGGATGCCGCAGACCGTATTGCCCGCGCCCTGGGCCATCAGCTCCTTGTCGTACTGCGTACGGGGCCCGTCGTGCAGCCGGTCCACGGCCGCCGCGCTGAACAGCGACTCGGCGGACGCGATCAGCGCGAAGGCCAGCACGGTGCCGATCGCGCCGACGCTCGCGAGCTGGGCGAAGTCCGAGCCGCCGGGCGGCTGGACGGACGAGAGCAGGCCCGTCACCTCGACCCTGGCTATGGGCAGGTCGAGAGCGAAGACGGCGAGCGTGGCCAGCGCCACGGCCGCGAGGGGGGCCGGCAGGACGCGGGCCGCCCGCTTCCAGCGCGGCCAGAGCACCAGTACGGCGATGGTGCCCGCGCCGACGGCGAACGCGGTCAGCGCCCCGCCCGACCCGGCGGTGCCGGTGACCAGGCCCGGCAGGCCGCCGAGGTTGGCGAGGCCGCTGCCGGGCGCCTTGGTGTCGGTGAGCGCGTACAGCTGGCCGGCGATCAGTACGAGGCCGATGCCCGCGAGCATGCCCTGGACGACGGCCACGGAGATCGCGCGGAACCAGCTGCCGAGGCGCAGTGCGCCCATGGCGACCTGGAGGAGGCCCGCCACGAGGACGATCGCCCCCAGCGCGCTCAGCCCGAATTGCTGCACCGCCTCGTAGACGAGGACGGTCAGTCCGGCGGCCGGGCCGCTGACCTGGAGGCTGCTGCCCGGCAGGAAGCCGGTGAGCAGGCCGCCGACGATGCCCGTGATGAGGCCGAGTTCGGCGGGGACGCCGGAGGCGACGGCCACGCCGACGCACAGCGGCAGGGCCACCAGGAAGACGACGATGGAGGCGGTGAAGTCCGCCCGGAGGAAGGGCCAGCGGGAGGTGGGGGAGGGGGAGACGGATGGGGTTATTGGGGTGGATGGTGCGGAAGTGTCGGAGGACTCGGCGGCGGGACGGGGGTCCGTGGTCGCGCCCGCGGTCGTTTTCGGTGTCATGGGGGAGTGCCTTCGCCGTCAGAGGGGGAGGAAGGTTTCGGTGGTGGGGCAGTGCGCCGAGACGAGGCCGGTGTGGACCTCGTAGTACCAGCCGTGCAGGCTCACCTCGCCCGCGTCGACGCGCTCGCGTACGCACGGGTACTCGCGCAGTCGCGCCAGCTGTTCGGTGACGTGCTGCTGGACCGCGGTCGCCACCGTCGGCGCCTCGTCCCTGGGCAGCTCGCCGGAGACCTGCTCGGTCAGCCAGGCGCGTACGTCGGGGGCGCTCGCGAGGTCCTCGCGGCGCGCCATGGCGCCGACCGCCCCGCAGTGCGAGTGGCCGCACACCACGATGTCCGCGACGCGCAGTACCCGCATCGCGTACTCGATCGTCGCGGCCTCCGCGCTGGCCGGCATGCCCGGTCGGTGCGGAGGTACGGCGTTGCCCGCCGTACGGAGTTCGAAGAGCTCGCCCGGGAGGGCTCCGGTGATCAGGGACGGGATGATCCGTGAGTCGGAGCAGGTGATGAACAGGGCGAGCGGCGACTGGCCGTCGGCGAGCCGCTGGTAGGTCTCGCGCTCCTCGTGTACGGCCGCGATGCGGGCGTTGAAGGAGCGGGCGTGTTCGATGAAGGTTTCCACGAGGGAATGTCTCCTGCTGGTCGGTTACGTGGTGCAGTGCCATGGGGCGCCGGCGAGCGCTGTGTGACGCTGCGCAGCCGTTTGCGGCCGTGCGGCAGCGGTGCGAAGCGCCGTGGCGCTGTGCGGCGCCACTGAGGGCATGGCAGAACCCGTTCGACTGGTGCGGAGCAGGAAGCCCCGGCGGTATCCCTCAGCAGCGGAACACGCAGTGCAGACAGTGCAGGGCGGGACGAGTGGAGACGCCTGGTCTTGATGAGGTGAGTGCGGCGGTTGTGCAGAGGTGCGCGGGCGACAGGGCGCCGGCCGGGTAGGACCGGGCCGTACGGAGGTACGGCGGTGTCGGGCGGCGATACGGGCACGGCGCGCCCTGTGCGGTCCGCGTGCAGCGGCGCGCGTGGTTGCGGTCCTTTTCCTTCTCCCGCCCGGCGTCGCGCTCGTTGTCGCGCCGGTACTGGATGCCCGTGGTACGGGGCTTGGTCGTCGGGGACAGCTCGGTGGGTGTCCCGTGTGTACCTGGAAGAGCCGCAGGGGTGGGGGTGGGCGCCTGGGCCGGTGCGGTGCCGGCGGCCGGGAGGAGCGGGGTCTTGCCGCCCTTGGCCGCTGCCGTGCCTGAGAAGAGCAGGGTCAGAACCACGGCGAGGACGCCGAGGAGGGTGAGCGGACGGAGGGAGCCTTGGTGGGGCTGGTAGCCGTGCGCCTGGGGCTCGTGCTGCTGGCTTCCGTACCGCCGGGTGCCGAGTGCGCCCCTATGGGGCTGCCGGGACGGGGCGGTGCGCATACGGGCTCGCGCTTCGCGCCCGGGGGCAATTGGCGTGCGTACCGGCGTACGGGATGCGGCGCGCGCTACCGTGAGGGCCGGGCTGCGACGGGGCGGCGTACGTTCCGCCCCCGCGCCCGGCGGGCTGTGCGGCCGGTTGGCGGCCGTGTAGTGGGCAGGGTGACCGGCCGTGTCGGGGCGGGTGGAGAGCGGGCGGGAGAACCAGGAGCGGCGATTGCGGCTGCCGGTCGCACCGTTCGCGTCTGCCCCGCTGGAGCGCTGGCCGTTCGCGTCCGTTCCCCGGGGGCGCTGACGGTTTACGTTCGCTTCCCCCGAGCGCCGGCCGATCACTTCCGCTCCCCCGGAGCGCCGACCATTCATGCCCGCTCCCCGGGAGCCGCGGGAGCAGCAGGCGCGACAGCAACGGCGGCAGAGCCCGAGGCGCCGGCAGCCGTCGTACGGGCCTCGCCCTTCGACCGCCTGGCCAGCGCCAGCAGCGGTACCAGACCGAGCGCCACCACCCCGCCGCCGAGCCCCAGTGCCGAGTACCCGCCCGAGGCCACGACCAGCCCCGACGCCATGCCGCCCGTAGCGCCCGCGATGGCGATCCCCACGTCGACCAGGCCCTGCGTCGAGGCGCGGGTGGCCAGCGGTACGGCGTCGGTGACGATGGCGGTGCCGCTGACCAGGCCGAAGTTCCAGCCGACGCCGAGCAGTACGAGTGCGGTGGCCAGCGCCGGTACGGAGTGCGCGGGCGCCAGCGCGGCCAGCAGACCTGCGGCGAGCAGCACGATGCCGGAGGCCGCCGCGACCCGCTGCCGGCCGATCCGGTCCACGAGGAGGCCGGTCAGCGGCGACGGCAGGTACATCGCCGCCACGTGCAGGGCTATGACAAGCCCGGCGGTCTCGGTCGCGTGGCCGTGCGCCCGCATGTGGACGGGCGTCATCGTCATGATCGCGATCATGACCAGCTGGGTGAGGGTCATGACGGCGGCGCCGGAGACGATGCCGCGGAGGTTCGCCGGCTCGGCGGCGCCGGCCGCTTCCGACCCGGCCGCCGCCTCGTCCTTCGACTGCCCCTGCGCCTCCCTCTCCAGCTCACCCCTGCACTCCGCCTCTGCCGCACGGGCCCGCGCCAGCCGCAGGGGATCAGGGCGCAGGAACGCGCCCAGCACCACCGCCGCGGCCGCGTACGCGACCACCGCCAGCAGGAACGGTCCGGCCAGGCGCGGTACGCCCAAGCCGTGCGCGACGTCGCCCATGACGCCGACCAGGTTCGGGCCGACCACCGCGCCGAGTGTCGTGGCGAACAGCACGAGGCTCACCGCGCGCCCACGCCGCGCGGGCGAGGCCAGGTCGGCGCCCGCGTACCGGGCCATCAGGGTCGTCGCCGTACCCGCCCCGTATACGAGGAGGGACAGGAACAGCAGCCATACGGAGCCGACGGCGGCCGCGACGACGACGCCGAGGCTGCCGAGACCGGCCGTGGCGTACCCCAGGGTGAGCCCCGGGCGCCGTCCCCAGCGCTGGCAGACGCGGCCGATCCCCACCGCACCGAGCGCGGCACCGCCCGTGAACAGGGCCGCGGGCAGGCCGGCCAGCCCCGTCGAGCCGAGCATCTCCTCGGCCAGCAGCGCACCCACCGTGATGCCCGCGGCCAGTCCCGCGCCGCTGAGCGTCTGGGAGAGGGCGAGCACGGTCAGTACGCGCCGCTGCTCGGGGGGCTCGGGCGCCTCCGGGGGCGTGTTTTCGTGCGAAGCGGGGTGCGGGCCATGGGGTGGTGTGGCGTGGGGGGCCGGTTCGCCGGGCCGAGCGCTCATGGGTCCGTGTCCTCGTGGTGGGGAGGGGCGGGCTGCCCCGGAAGCGCCCTCAGGGCGCGCCGGCGGGCTGAAGGGCCGCGATGTCCCGCAGCGACATGTTCAGCTGGTCGTGCAGGAAGCGCACGATCGTCCAGTGCGGCAGCGCGCCCTCGTCGAAGGGGCCGAACTCCCGCACGTACAGCGGTATCCAGCGCAGGGCTTCCTCGATCGCCTGCTCGCGGCCGGGTTCCTGCTGGTAGTCCTCGTAGCCGATGCTGCGGTGCTCGATGAAGAACCGGCCCGGCAGCCGTTCCTCGCAGAACTGCCGGTATTCGCGCGTCTGGAGGATGAGGTAGTGCCAGATCTCGTCGATGTCCTGCTCGACGGGCAGGAAGAGACCGCTCAGCTGCTCGCGGTGCCGGGAGACGAGGTAGAGGTACCGCAGGCATTCGGTGACCTGCCGCTCTACGTACGCGGGTTCCGCGCCGCCGCTCAGCGCCAGGAAGTGCTCCACCACCTCGGCGTGCAGGCGGTCGCCGAGCAGGGTGACGAGATCGTCGGGGGTGATACGGGGCTTTTGTTCCTGCGGGTGCGTGGTCATGGTTCTCCCGTGGTCTTTGCGTGTGTCGCAGCTACCGCGTGTATCGCGCGGATCTCGCGTGCCTCGCGTGCCTCGCGTATCGCGCGGATCTCGCGTATCGCGTACGGCCCTACGGCGACGGGTGGACTCACCTACCCGCTAAGCCCGGCCCGCCCGGCCCGTCCGCCCCGCCCGTCCCCCGGTCGAGCCACGCGTACTTCCCCGACTTCCCGATCGGGATGTGGGCGCGGTGCTCGACCCGGCACGCCAGGCCGGTCAGCCGTTCCACTCCGGCGCTCAGCGCCGCCGCCTCCGACGCGTCCAGAGGGGCGCCGTCGAACGTCGTGTACCGCAGCTCGGCCTCGCCGAGCCCAGCCCCGTCCTGAGCGTCCCCGGCCACCCGCAGCTGATGGACGAACACCCGGGACGACGCGCCGCTCACGCAGTCGTCCAGGTCGCCCTGCGCGACCGGCCCCCGGCCGTGTGCCGAGGTGAGCAACTCCTTCTCGCGGCCGCAGAATCGGACGATCTTCGTCGGGTCCGGTGTGCCGTCCAGCGTGCGCGCGCAGTCGCCGGACCGGTAGCGGATCAACGGCATGTACGGGTTGCGGACGCTCGACACGATCATGCTGAAGATGCCGCTGTCAGGAGCCACCGGGACCAGCTCGACGCTCATCTTGTCCAGGTAGGGGTGGTACCGGCCGTCGCGGTCGCTGTAGTAGAGGTAGCCCAGTTCGGTGCTGCCGAACAGGTCGATGACCGGGCAGTCGAAGTGCTCGTACAGGTAGCGCCGTACGTTGACCGGCGTGTACTCGTAGGCGTGCACGATGCTCGCCGGCTTCGGGAAACGGTCCCACAGGCCCCAGTCGGTGACCTTCCGCACGAGGTGCGCCAGGTGGTAGCCGGAGCAGTCGAGGTGGTAGCGGCCGTCCGGGTGCGCCTGCTGGGCCGTACGGATCTCGGCGAGCATCCGTTCTACGTCCGCGCGGTCCCAATGGGCCGGGTCGAGCGCGAGGTTGACGTAGAAGGTGCGGTCGTCGAGCCGTCGGTCTTCCAGGCCGGGTACGGGCGCGGGCGCGGCCTGTCCGCGCTTCTTCGCGTTGACGCGCGCCACGTGTTCCGTCGCCAACACGGTCGTCAGGGACACACGTTGGCAGCCCGCGTGCCAGGTGCCGGCGATATCCGGGTGCTCGCTCCACAGCCGGTAATAGGAGTTCAGCAGGAAGTACGGCGGCCGGATGATCTGCATACGGGCGTGGTTGGTGCCCGTGGAGAGCACGAACTCGGCCTTGCCGGCGTCGAGCGCCGCGGCCAGTGCCGGGGTCATCCAATTGTCCGGAAAACCCCGGGCGATCTCCGGTTTGTCGAGTATGGGGAAATGTCCCCGTTCTATCGACGCGCGGTAGATGGGTATGTCCCTTATCCGGTTCACGATGTCGGCGGTCGGTTGTCCCGACCGGCTCGGCTGGCCATCCATGCTCACCCTCAGGTCTGTCTTGTATGGCGGACGGGGAGTGATCGGTGTCGCGGCGTACGGGAAGCGGGGTGCGGGACCTGCGTCGTGCCGGGAACGTTCGGTGAATCGGGCGCCTGTTGTTCGGGCGCCTGTGGTCCGGGTGTCTGTGGTTCGGGCGTCCGTCGCGCGGGCGTCTGTTGTACCGGCGGCCTTTGTGCGTACCGAAGGCCGTTGTGGCGAAAGCCGTCGCGCCGACGGCTGTCCTACGGGCGTGAAGTGGCGGGGAGCCGGCCGTGGTGTGCGGCCGCCGGTCGGCTCCCCGCCGGGAGGGCTCAGCGCCCGGTCAGGAAATACATCCCGTCTTGGGCACGGCCGTGGTCGCGCTGATGCAGCCGGACTTCGTGGCGCTGATGCAGCCGTCCTTCCCGGCTTCGCGCGGCGAGTTCAGGGCGACCCACTCACGCCAGACGCCGTCCTGGGCCATCTTCTTGATCAGCTGTTCCATGTCCGTCGAGCCTCCGCAGGCAGGGGATGGTGGAAAACGGCGATGATCAGCCACGCGAGCCGCGCGGGTGCCGCTCTCTAGAACGTAAAAGACAGACCAAGTGATCGTCAAAGGCTTGCCACGCCGTGTTGGCTAAAACACGGGCATGAAGGGATGGTTTGGCTTGATCCTTCCGTTTGTGGCCATGCTTTGACCGGGGTTTGTGGCTGGTAGTGACCGTTATTGGCTGGAAACGGGCGCCAAGAGGAAGGATGGGGCGGCCGATTGGTACAGCATGGGCATGACAACTCGGCCATTGGCCGGAACGCAATCGGGTGGCCGGTTTGCGGCCACGTGGACGCGCGGTGAACGAACGGTGGATTTCCCGAAGTCGCGTCGGGATGACGGCCAATGTGGGCCTGCCGGGGAGCGCTCCGGGCCCGCCCCGAACGCGGCGGGGAGGGCTGCGTCAGCCCTCCCCGCGAACAACACTCCATGCCTTGCCGATACCGCAGGAAGTCCCGCCGGAGCCTTCGCCGGAAGGGCCATCGGCACGGGCCTCACCGCAACCTCGGCCCGTACGCGAATCCCTCGCGCATCCCTCGCGAATCCCCGCACAACCACCGGACAATCGCCGGACATACGCCGAGCGGTGACCGGCTGGCCGCCGGTCAACCGCCAATCAGCCGCCGGTCAATCCCCGCTCATTCACCCCGGCAACTCCGTACAACCCCGGCGCGGCTCCGCCCCCCGACCCGCCACCGGAATTCCCCGCCGGGCCCCCTGCGAACCCCAACCGAACCCCCGGCCGAACCCCAACCGATGCCCCGGCGACCCTCCGGCGATCCCCTTACGAATCCCCGCCCGTCACACTCGCCAACGGCCGCGCGGTAACCCTCGCGGAGAACAGCTCCTCCCCGTTCTGATACGCGGTGACGCGCGTATCGATGAGGCCGGAGCCATCGGTCGGCGGCGTATCCCCGGCCGGAACTTCGCCCCCCGAATCCGCAACGCCGAACACTGCTTCCGCCGCGGCCTCCGTCACCGCCTCCGCCCCTGCTTCCGATCCCGACTTCGTCATCTTTCCCGCCCCCGCCTCCGGGCGGCCGAGTACCGTCGCCTCTATCCAGCACGGTGCGTCCAATTCCGCGTACCGTGAGAAGACGGTGCTCAGTCCGACGGGTATGACCTCCATCGGGTGGAGCGCCGCGTGGACCGCCTGGTGGGCGGCCTCCAGCAGCAGCATGCCGGGGGCGTGGTCGACGGGGTGGTCGAAGATGACCGGGTGGGTGGTGTCCGTACGGAGCTGCCAGCGGTTGCGGGTGTCCGTGGGCGAGAGCATGACGCTCTCGAAGTGCGCGCGGGCCACCCTGTGCGGCGCGACCGGCGGCGGCAGCGGTACCGCGCGGGCCATCGCTTCCCGGGCATCGCCGTATTCACCGCGCAGCCGGCGGTAGATGGCCGGTGCGTGGCTGGTGAAACGTGCGACCGCGGTACCGAGGCGGACACCGTTCCGGGTGGCCTCGACATCCATGGTCAATGCACTCAGTGTGTCCTTACGGCGTTTGATGTCGGAGCAGGCGATGCGTAGTTCGATCTCGGTGGGGGCAGTCTCGGTACGCAGTACGTCAGGGTCCAGCGAATAAGTGAAGTGGTCCCAGATGAGTTGGTGTCCGAACGGCACGTTGTAAGCGAGATGTGAGAGCAGCGGAATGGTCTGCCGGATCGTCTCGATGAGCAGAAGCGGGTCGTGCAGCTGATTTCTGGAGGAGTAGAACGTATGGGCCCGCGGCCATTCCGCGGTCACGGTGTGGACGTCCGGGGCCGTCTCCTGCCAACTGGTGAGCAGAACTTCGGACAATGCCGTCTTGTGCACATACTCCTTGGGCACGGTGGTGGTCAGCGTGCGCGGGGAAGGGCCGGCGGCAGCAGGTGCGGGAAACTTCGGAAGCTGGCCGGTGGTGCTCATGCGGGTATCCCCCTGAGGAGTGTCTGCAGGTCCGGTCCTTGCGGCCCGTTGTGGTCCGCCGGGGCGCTCAGGCCGGTCCGCTACGTTCCTGCACGGGCCGCCGGCGGCCAACGAGGTCCGCTGCGCGGCGGGTTCGGCCGTCACGGCGTGAGAGCCTCGGCTTTCATAAAATAAATAGTATTCGTTTTGTTTGTCGAGGGAGCTGGTGCTGTCCATGCAGGAGCGTGCGGTCAGGACACGTGAGGTCATCCTCCGGGCGGCCGCCGAAGTGTTCGACGAGTTCGGGTTCAGCGGCGCCAGTATCAGCAAGATCATGAAGCGGGCCGGAGTGACGCAGGGTGGTATGTACTTCCACTTTCCGTCAAAAGAGGCATTGGCCCAGGCCGTGATGGTCGAGCAGGGCGGCGGCCTTGAACTGCCGCCCGGAGAGGACGGACTCCAGCGCCTGATCGACATCACCCTGTATTTGGCCGAGGAATTGCAGACAAATCCCAAACTGCGGGCGGGCGTCCGTCTTGCGGTGGAACAAGGGGAGTTCGGGGTACAGGACGACTCCGCGTACCGCGCCTGGGCCGAGGAGTTCGGCGGTCAGCTGCGCGCCGCGCGCGAGAAGGGCGAACTGCTCCCCGAGGTGAACGTGGACGAGCTGGCCTGGGTCCTGGTCAGTGCCTACACCGGTACGCAGCTCTTCTCGCAGATCTCCTCCGGCCGGACCGACCTGCACCAGCGTGTGGTCTCCCTCTGGCGCTACCTGCTGCCGGGCGTCGCCGCCCCGCCCCTCAGGCCGCTGCTGACGTTCGCGGCGCGAAGGCGCCGTGCGGTGGCGTGAGCGCGCGCGAGCCGGCGGCGAAGAGCCTGCCGTAGGAGGCGGTGCGGGCCCTCGCGGACGCGTACGAGACCATGGCACGGAGCGGTTCCAGCAGCACGTCAGGAAGCGAGTGCACGAGCGTGACGGCGAAGACGGTGAGCGAGGCCCAGACGGCGGCCGGTAGCGGGCGGACGACCCGCCCCTGGCGCGTGGTCGTCACCGGAGCGACCGGCTTCATCGGGTCCGCGGTCCTGCGAGAGCTCCTGCGTACGGAACCGGGCTCCTCCCCGAGCCCCCACCCGGATACGGAACCCACCTCCTCCGGTACGGAACCCACCTCCCCCCGTATGGAAGCCACTCCCTCCCACACGGAACCCACCGCTTCCCCGCGCCCCCTCCATATCCGCGCCGCATCCCGCAAGCCTGCCTTTGCCTCGGCCTCCGACTTCACCCCCGACCCCCGCCTCGACTGGGCCCGGGCCGACCTGGCCGACCCCGCCTCCCTCCGCGGCCTGTGCGAGGGCGCCGACGTACTGCTCCACCTGGCCTCCGACATCGGCCGGGACGAGGAGCACTGTGAGCTGGTGAACGTGCGCGGCACCGCCGCCCTGGTCGACGAGGCCGTACGCGCCGGAGTCGGCCGTATCGTCCACCTCTCCACCGCCGCCGTGTACGGGGCGGGACCGCACTCCGGCCTGGACGTGGACGAGATCCCGCCCGCCCCGGTCTCCGCCGCCAGCCGCACCCGGCTCGCCGCCGAGCAGCCGGTGCTGGCGGCGGGCGGCACAGTGCTGCGCCCGGGACTGGTGCTCGGCGCCGGCGACCGGTGGGTGGTGCCCGCGCTGGCCGAGCTGCTGGGCCGGGTGCCCGCGCGCTGGGACGGGGGCCGCGGACTGCTCTCGGCCGTGGCGGTCGAGGATCTGGCGAGCCTCTTCGTACGGCTGGCTCTCACCCCGTACGGAACCTCCGGCACCCTCAACGTCTCCGGCATCCACCACGCCAGCCACCCCGCCCCCGTGAGCAACGCCGACCTCATGGACACCCTCCTCGCCCACGATGTCTTCCCCGACGCCCCGGCCACCCTCCCCGACCTCTCCTGGGCCGACTGCCTCCAGCGCCTCGAAGCCACCCCCGGCCGGGTGAGCGAGCGGCAGTTCGCTCTTCTCGCCCGCGACCACTGGTACCGCAGCGAAGAGGTGTGGACGGCGGCGGCCTGCGACCCGGGCCCCGGGCCGCTCGCACGCCTCGCGGACTCGGCGGACTGGTACCGGGCCCACCTCCGCGCCCGCCTGCAGACGCGTGCCTAGACCCACCCGTGCCGGTGAACGCACCGGTAGACGCACCGGGCGCACGCCCGAGCGCTCCGGGCGCACACGCCAATGCGCCGGGCGCACACGCCGACGCGCCGAGCCTCCTCGAAGACCCGGCGCGTCGGCCCACTTGAGAGCGGCGTCAGGAAACGAACCGCACTCGGGACAGCGTCTGTTCGTCCTGCACCGCCGTCAGGGCACGATAGGCGTGTGCGGCGGACGACAGCGTCATGTGGTGGTGCCACCCCGGAAACGAGCGGCCCTCGAAGTCGTGCAGCCCGAAGTCCGTCTCCAGGGCGCGCAGGGTGGCCGCGGGCAGCTGATGCAGCCGGGCCAGACCGACGAGCTGCCCCATGCGGCGGTGCGCCATGTTGGTGAGCCAGATCCGGTTCGGCCGGGCGGAGTTCTGTCCCGGCTCCGCGAAGGCGCGGTAGGTGTGGTGCGAGCCCGGGATGCGTACGGGCGTGGGCGCGGTCTGCAGGAGCCGGGGGCGTACGCCGGAGTCGCCGGGCATGCCGGGCGTGGGCGGGGTGGCCAGCGTGGTGGCGGAGGGTACGGCGATGACGAAATCGCGTCCCTGTCGGGCCAGCGCCTCGATGAGCCGTACGGAGTCGGAGTACTCGCTCAGGTCGGCCACGACGGGCGCCGGCGCGGAGCACGTACGGGCGGCCTGCGCCTCCACCAGGTCGAGGGCGTGCACCCACATCGGACGCGGGTTGTTCGCCTCGGCGGCGGGGATGCGGTTGCGGCGCAGCAGCTCCTCGTCACCGGCCCACTGGGGCGGCAGGAACAGCCGCCAGTCGACGGAGACGGCCGCGCTGCCCCCGCAGTCGGCGGCCGAGGCGACGCTCGCCGTCGAGGCGGCGGGAGGCGCGGGCGCGTCGCCCACCGGCAGGAACATGCCCATGGCGAGCTGGCAGCTGACGGTGCGTCCGGCGCGGGCGCAGAAGCGGCGGTGCACGCCGACGGAGTGGCCGCCGCGCTTGGGCAGCACGGCCGGGGCGAGAATCCACGCCCGGGCCGGGCCGGACGCCTCCGCCCGGCGTGCGATCTCGCGCCGTACGGGGTTCCAGTCCCAGGGGCTGGCGTTGAGGAACTGGTGCAGCGACTGCGAGGCGGTCGGCGAGTCGGACACCGCGGCGGCCAGCCGGCGTACGGACTTCTTGCCCTCGGTGGTCAGCAGCGCCAGCAGGTACGCGTGCGCCCAGCGGCGCTGGTCGGTGCGCGGCAGATGGCCGAAAAGGTCGTCCGCGAAGGCGTCGAACGACTCCGGCGCTTCGGCGGAGGCGGTGCCGGAACCGGTGGTGGCGGCCGGGGACGCGGCGGTGGCGCCGGCCGTGTTGCTCCGGCGGGCGCTTCCGGTTCGGCCGGTGCCGGCGGTCCGGCCGGTGGTTCCGGTTGTGGCGGTCCGGGTGGCCCGGCCCGTCCGTACGGCGCGGCCGGTGCCGCCGGTGAAGGCGTCGGCCGGGACTCCGGAGCGATCACGCGCCCCGGATTTGTCGGTCGCGCCGACGGCTGCGAGCGGGTGGCCGGAAGGGAGGCGGGTGGACAGGGATCGTGCGGGGGTGCGGGTGGCCGGCTGCGCAGTTTCTGTCGTCATGTGTTCGTTCCCTCCCGTGGTCATCCCGTGGATCGGGCGCCGACCAGCAAAGAATAAAGAACGATCGTTTTTTTTTGCGAGCCCACGAGGTCCGGGGCTGTTTCCGGCATACCCGGAACCGGTGCGGAAGGCTGTCGAGCGACGCTCGGACGACTGTGGAGACCGGGGTGCGCGAGCGTCCGGAGAGGGGGCCGCGGCGGGGTCCGGCGGCGAGCCCGGACCGGTCCGTACGCGCGCCCGCGGGCTGCTCGCGACCCGCCGCGGAAGCTCCCCGGCGCCGCGCCCCGGATTCCGCTTCGCAGTCGCCGCCGGATCGGGCCCGGCCCGGACCCGCAACCGCTTCAAGACTCTTCAAGAGCCCCCTTGAGGGCCCTCGGTTCCCATACTGATCAAGTCTCCGCCAACTGCCCCCGTCGCCGTGCGGTCCGCCGAACCCCGCCTCTAGCATGGGCGGTTGGGTGTCACCGGTACGGCGCTGGCAACCGAGGGCGATCACCGAGGCGGGACAATGGCGCGACAGGACCGAGCTGAGCGGACGCGCCGGGCCCTGCTGCGGGCGGCCGCCGACGAGATCGCCGAGAAGGGGTACGCGGGCGCCTCGCTGGCCCGTATCAGTACCGCGGCCGAGGTCACGATCGGCGCCCTGACCTTCCACTTCGCCTCGAAAGCCGCGCTCGCGGAGGCGGTCCGGGATTCCGGTTGCGCCCTGACGCGCAGCGCGCTGGCGTCCCTGCTGTCGGCGGGCGCGTGCCCCAAGCCGGGCGCCCACGGCGAGTTACGACGGGTCGTCACCTTCACGCGCACGCTGGCGCGCCTCCTCGAAGAGGAGCCGACCGTACGGGCCGCCGCCCGCCTCGCCTGGGATTTCCCGGGCGACGGCAACACCTGGTACGCGATGTGGCTGCCATGGCTCGGCGACCTCGTCGACCGGGCGCGCGCGGACATCGCCGGCTGGACGACTTCGGAAGCGGTCACCGCCACCGCGCTGTCCGTGGTGACCGGCGCGGAGTTCGCGGCCCGTATCGGCGTCTCGCGCGGGGCCACGGCCGGGCTGTCGCCCTGGGAGCACGTGGACCGCGTCTGGGGGCTGCTGCTGGGGGCGCGGACGCCGCTGTTGGTGGGCGGCGATGAGACGTCACTGGGCGGCGAGAACCCACTGAGCTGCGAAAGTCGGCTGAGTGGCGAGAACCCGATGAGCGGCGAGAACCCGGTGGGCGCCGCGGCGCGGTGACGGACGCCCGCTCCGACCGCGCCGTCCGCTCCGGCTCCCGCAGCGATCAAATCCGTCGCGGTCGCGCCCCCGGCGTGGGACCATCGCCGGCATGCCAGGATTGCCGGCGTTCATGACGCCTGACCAGCTTGCCGCCCGTACGTCACGCGCGCTGGCCGCCGCCGTCGGCGCGGGCCGTGACCTGGGGCTCACGGTCACCGACCCGAAGATCCTCCACGACGTGTTCTCCGTCGTCGTCCACCTCGCCCCCTCGCCCGTGGTCGTCCGGGTGCCGACCGTCCTGCCGCCGTACGCCACCCCCGACAGCCAGGCGGCGCGTCAGCGGGTCGAGCTGGACGTGGTGGCCTGGCTCGCGGAACACGGGGTTCCGGTGGTGCCGCCGAGCCCGCTCGTGCCCCGCGAACCCGTACAGCGCGACGGTTTCGCCATGACGTTCTGGCAGTTCGTCGAGCAGGACGGAAACAGCGAGCCTGATTACGTACGGAACTCGGCCCTGGTCGCCGACCTGCACGCCGCGCTGCGGGCCTACCCGGGCGAGCTGCCGTTCCTGGCGGCAGCCGAACCGCGCTTCGTCACCGACGGGCTCGCCGCCCTCGAAGGGCACACCGATCTCATCGAGCCGGCCGACCTCGACCGCGCACGGCGCGAGTGGGCCGTCCTGGAGCCCTCCTTCAGCTCGCGCGCCGCGTTCGAGGCGGCGTTCCCCGGCGTCGACTTCCAGCCGGTCCACGGGGACGCGCCCGCCGTCAACATCGTCACCACCACGGGCGGCGCGCTGTACTCCGACTTCGAACTGGCCACACTCGGGCCGGTCGAGTGGGACATGGCGGCCCTCGGCCCCGAGTGCGAGGCCGAGTACAACAGCGCCGCGCGGCGCCTGGGCCTCAGGAAACTGGACGAGCGCGCCATGCGTGCCGTCAACGCCGTGGGGATGCTGCGGGCGGTGGCGTGCCTCGCCTTCGTACCGCAACTGCCCATGCTGGCGGACGCCCTGAAGCCGGCGATTGAGCAGTGGCGGGGGACGCCGTTCGCCGGGGGCCTGGAGGACTGAGCCCCTACTGATCCTGGCCCTGGTCCTGGTCCTGGCTCCGGCCTCGGTTCCGGCCCGGGGCCTGGCCCTGCGCCTCATCGTGTTCGGCGAACGCGGCGACCAGGCTGTGGGGCGCGTCGTCGCCGAACATGAACTCATAAAGTCCGGAGCCCTCGGTGGCGGCCTCGGTGCTGCGCGGGAACATGGCCTGCTCGTACGCGGTGAGCGCGGCCTCGATGTCATCGGGGTGCGCGGCGAGGGCCCGGCCGAGTTCGGCGCCGTCGAGCATGGCCAGGTTGGCGCCTTCGCCGTTCGGGGGCGCGAGGTGGGCGGCGTCGCCGATCAGGGTCACCCCCGGCGCCCGGCCCCACCGGTGTCCGACCGGCAGTGTGTTCATGGTGCGCAGGACGGGCGCGGTGTCGGCTTCGGTGATCAGCGCGGTCAGTTCGGGTGCCCACCCGTCGAATTCCCCCGCGATCCGCTCGGTGGCCGCGGCCGCATCGGTGAAGTCGATGGCGGCGAACCACTCCTGGGGCCTGGCCAGCATCACGTACGCGTGCAGGGTGTCGCCCCTTTCCCGGTGGGCCTGGATGCCCTTGCCCGGCGCGGGCGTGAGCAGCATGCCGCCGCCGACCGCTTTCGCGGTGGCCGGATGCCGGGTGTCGGCGTCGAACAGATAGGTCTCGACGCACGACATGCCGGTGTACGAGGGGGTGGCGGTGGAGAGCAGCGGTCGGACCCGCGACCAGGCGCCGTCCGCGCCCACCAGCAGGGCGGTTTCGACGGTGCTGCCGTCGGCGAACGTCACCTCGTGGCGGCCCTCGCCGAGGGTGCGGGTACGGCTGACCTTGTACCCCCAGCGGACGGTGCCCGCCGGGAGCGAGTCGAGCAGGACCTGCCGCAACTCGCCGCGCTGCACCTCGGGGCGTCCGCCCGTGCCGTCGTCCGCCTTGTCGAGCAGGACGGTCCCGTCCCGGCCGAGGACGCGCAGCGCCTGACGGCCCTCCAGGATCAGGCCGTGGAACTCGTCCATCAGGCCGGCTGCCTTGAGGGCGAGCTGCCCGTTGTAGTCGTGGATGTCGAGCAGCCCGCCCTGATGGCGGGCCGTGGGGGAGGGCTCCGCCTCGTAGACGGTGGCCGGTATGCCGTTGACGTGCAGGATACGGGCGAGTGTGAGGCCGCCGAGACCGGCGCCGATGATCGTGACGTGTGTGGGAGTGGTCATGGTGGAAAGGTGCCGGGCCGCGCTGACGGACTGCCGACAACGGCCGGCAGCTGCCGACAACGGGCCGACAGACGGCCGGGCTTCGGGCGCCGCCGATGAGGCCCTGTAGGGTCCCGAGCCCACCCGGTGGGCGCGTCCTGGCCGAGACCGCACCGCCCCTGGTTTCGTGCCGCTCCGGAACTTTGTGAAGTAGTCCGCGATCCGCTCGCCGGCTCCAGAAAAATAGCGAACGTTCTTTATTGTCAGGCTGTCGCCCGCCTGCCAACCTTCTCCCCGGGGGCCAGTCCCTTGTCCGTGCCCGCAGTCCGCACCGCCGTTCCGCCGCCTCTCCCCGGGCGGCCGGCCAGCACCCAGGAGGCGTGGATCGAGGACCTGTGCAGACACCTTTTCGCGTCCTTCACCAGGGCGGACCACCACCTCAAGGGCGAGCAGTACGTACGCGGGCTGCTCACCGCCCCCGGCCGCAAGTCCATCCGTAACATCGCCCGCACCCTGGAAGACGCCGGCGCGGCCCAGCGCCTGCACCATTTCATCTGCAACGCCCCGTGGAACTGGCGCGCCGTCCGCGAGGCCCTTTCGGACTATCTGATGCAGCGCGACCGGCCGCACTCCTGGGTGGTCCGCCCGATGCTCATCCCCAAGTCCGGTACGAACTCGGTCGGCGTCCACCGCCGCTTCGTCCCCGCCACCGGGCAACTGGTCAACGGGCAGCTCGCGTACGGACTCTGGTACGCGGGCCGGGCCCTCGTCGCCCCCGTCGACTGGCGCCTGCACCTGCCGTCACCGGACTCCGGACCGTTCGCCCTCAGTGACGAGGGCGTTGCACGGGTCCTCTCCCTGGCACGCCGGTCTGTCTGCCCGGCCACCGAGGAGCTGCCCCCGATGATCTGGGACAGCCAGATGCATCATGCCGCCGACGTGCTGAGCGCGCTGGCGCCGCTCGGCCTGCCCGTCATGGCCCGTACGCCCGGCTCCCTGCCGCTCCACCTGGTGGACCGTTACGGCCGGCCCTCCCGCCGCGGCGCCCTCTCCGCGCAGCGCGTCCTCGCCGCTCCGGAACGCCTCGGCCTGCCGGTGCACAACGTCGCTCCCGGAGTACGGGCGGTTCTGGCCCGCGTCGCCCCCGCGCGGACCGGCGACGGCGGAGGCGGCGGTGAGCTGCTGCTCTACGCCCAGCGGTACGAGGACGCCGAGGCGTACGGCGGGCGCGGTACGGGTGACCGCGCGGACTTCTGGCTGACGACGCCCACCGGCAAGGCCCCGGCCGAACTGCACCTGCTCACCAGGGCCGCGGCCCGCGTGGCCCGCGACAGCGTCCGCACCGGCGGCCGTACGGGGCTGCGCGACTTCGAGGGCCGGTCGTACGACGGCTGGCACCGCCACATGACGCTGGCCTCGGTCGCGTACGCCGTCCAGACGCTCACCACGCTCGATGCCGTACGGTCGGCCCGCGACGCGCAGCGCTCTCGCGTGCCCGCGCCCCCTTCGTACGCGTATGCGCCGCACGGGAGCGGTCGGCGCGCAGGCGAACTGCCCCTCACCCTCGTGGGGTGACGGGCAGCCGCATCGGCCGGTACGGGCTGGTCAGCCGCCGAACGTCCAGCTCAGGGAGCCGTCCGCGGTGGCCAGCGTCGCCAGAATGATCAGGTCGGCGGCACCGAGGACCATGCCCAGCATGGCGCGGGCGCGCCGGGTGGTGTGGCGTGCCAGGGCCAGCGCTCCGAGTACGAGGGCGCACGGGCCGAGGATGACGTTGGCGACCAGGGTGCCGACGAGGCCGAGCACGAACGAGGCCACGGCCATGCCGTCGGCCTGGCCGTAGGGCGCGGGGCGCTTGGCGGGCCTCGGTTCGGCGGACGGCTTGGTGTCGGGCGCCGTGCCGGTCTTGGCGTTGGGCCCGGTGTCGGACTTGGTGTCGGTCTTGCTGTCGTCGATGAGGGTGGTCATCGGGACGCTCCCTCGGTGTGGGTGGTGTGGTGGCGGCGCTCGCGGATGGTGAAGACGAGCAGCCAGCAACCGATGGCCACTGCCGCGATGATCGTGACGGGGACCGGAAGATGTGCCGCGGTACCCACCACAATCCCCAGCAGGAGGAGGGCTGCGACAAGGAAGAGCATGATCTGCCTTTCCGAATCGGAGGACAGTTGTTCACTCACTACCTGGGTTCCCAGTGTAGGGGTGGAGAAACTGAGAGAACGGTTGTTTACTGGATGACATGAGTCACAGTGAGTCCGTCGGCGTCCGCCAGGCCCAGAAGCAGCGCACACGTCAGGCCCTGCTCGACGCGGCACTGGGCCTGCTGGAGGAACAGAGCCTGAGCAGCATGGGGTTGCGCGAGGTGACCCGCGCGGTCGGCGTCGCCCCCACGGCCTTCTACCGGCACTTCCGTGACCTCGGTGAACTCGGAGTCGCCCTGGTCCAGGAGTCGTTGGCCAGCCTGCACGCGACGGTGCGGGCGGTCCTCGCGGAGCAGGCCGGCGCGGAGGAGCGGATCGACCATACGGTCGCGGTCGTCGAGCGGTACGTACGGGAACACCCCGCGCACGTACGGTTCATCGCGCGCGAGCGGCACGGCGGCGTACGGGCGGTGCGGCAGGCGATAGCGGGCGAGCTGGACCGCTTCGCGACGGAGGTCGCGGCGGCGCTCAAGTCCCAGCCCGTGTCGGAGGGTTGGAGTGACGAAGACGTACGGATGCTGGCGGAGCTGTACGTGGACCGGCTGGTGATGACGGCCTCGGCGTTCCTGGACGTGAGCGATGGGGCGGGCGAGGGCGAGGGCGTGGACTCGGAGCGGTGGCGGGCGGTCGCCCGAACTGCACGCAGGCAGCTGCATCTCATCAGCGTCGGGCGCCGGCACTGGCACGATGCCGTTTCCTGATCGCCGAATGGCGGGGGATGACCAATTGGCGGCGTAAGTAAGTCATTTGGCTCAATTGTCAGTGGGTGGGTCTAGCGTTTGTCGTGTCGTAACTACGCGAGTAGCGGGAGGCGAACACGATGGCGATCGAAAATTCCGAACCACCGATGACATGGCGGTACTGCGGCAATCAGGTCAAGCTGTGGCGCACGCAGGCACAGGTGAGCCGGGAGGCGTTGGCCAAAGAGGCCGACTACGCGGCTGAGTACGTGAAGTCGATGGAGCAGGGCCGGCGAAAGCCGACGATTCACCTGCTCCGGGTGGCGGACCAGTTGTGCGGCGCGCGAGGGTTGCTGACCGCTGGGGAGGAATACCTCCAGCCGGAGAAATTCGTGTCGTACTCGGCGGATTACATGCTGTACGAGCTCGACGCGGTTGCCCTCTACTTCTACCAGGCTTCCCTGGTGCCGGGCCTGCTCCAGACCGAGGCGTACGCGCGGCACTTGATCACCGGGCACTGGCCTCCGCTGGGCGAGGAGACGATCGAGCGGCGGGTAGCGGGGCGCATGGAGAGGCAAGCCCTGCTGAGCAAGGACACCGTGTCCTTCAGCTTCGTGATCAGCGAGCGGGTGCTGCGGCTTGCTTACGGAGGAGGCGAGCTGCACAAGGCGCAACTGGCCCGCATGCTGGAAGTCGGCGAACAGCGCAACGTGGACGTGCAGGTCCTGCTCGACCGCGACATGGTCAACCCTGGGCTCCACGGGCCGTTCGTTCTGCTGTCGACGGAGCAGCACGAGCACCTCGCCTACGTGGAGATGCACGGAGGCGGCGTAATTCACGCCGAGGCGGAGAAGGTCGACGGCCTGCGCCAGCGGTACGAAAAGCTTCTTCAGCAGGCGCTCAGCCCCAGGGACTCAACCGATTTCATCGCGAAGTTGATGGGGGACCTGTGAACGACGCCAGGTGGTACAAGTCGAGCTACAGCGATGCCGCCGGTGGTGAATGCGTCGAGATATCCACCGCCCCTGGCGCTATTCGCGTCCGGGACTCCGGGGACCCGCGCGGCCCTCATCTCGCGTTCGGCGTCGGCGCCTGGGGCGCTTTCCTCGCATACGCGCGCGAGCGCCCGGCGTGATCGGGTAGCACGCCAGGCCCAGCAGCGCAGCGGACAGGTGGCCGATGTCGATGAAGGTGAGGTTGTCGAAGAGGGGGATCGCGTAGAAGGCGAGGACGGCTGCTGCGTAGACGTAGCGGAGGGGGTGCCAGGGGAGGCGGTAGGTCAGGACGGCGATGATGCCGGCGAGCGCGTAGCTGACGCCGACGTCCAGCGTGTCGACGGCGGAGTGCGGCGCCGCGCCCGTATGGATGGCGAGGGCGAGGATGCCTTCGCTCAAGTACGTGGCGCCGATGTGGGTGACGCCCATGACCGCGAGCCAGCGGCGGGTGCCGAGCCAGCGTTCGGCCGGGACGTGGAAGAGGTTGTAGAGGACGAGGTAGAAGAACCAGCTGCCGCCGGCGAGCCACAGTGCGCTGGTGAGGAGGACCCGGCCGGGTGAGTGCAACAGGTTGTTGATGTTGGTGGAGCGGTGTTGCAGGACCTGGTCCAGCGTGTCGGGCGCCAGGTGGTGCATGATCACCGACGTCACGAAGAGGATCGCGAGCCAGATGAACGTGCCGGGGGCCTTGCGTACGTAAGACCAGACCGCGCGGGCCGGGGCGGCCGGGCGGAGCGCATCCCTCATGGCGCATGTATACGCCACGGTGTGCGGTGCGCCGTATCGCGTGAGGTCCGTACGGCGCGTGTGGCGCAGAACACACAGAGGGTCGAAATAACCGGGGATCCCTTCCCCGTTTAACCGGGTGTCCGACTGAAGCGGGGAATCACTCCCCGCTTACTGGATCACCGCCTTCCGGGCCCGCCCCGGATACGCGGCCCGCATACGAAGGAACGCGACGACGACGCGACGCAGAGACGCGAAGGCGACGCCACGACGACGAGAGGAACGTGCCGACATGACCGCCACCCGGTCCCGCACCCGCGCCCCCGGCGCATGCGCGGCGACGCCACCGCACCGGCTGCGGGCGGACGCGTTGCGCAACCGGGAGCGGATCATCGGGGCGGCGCGTGAGGCGATGGTCGAGTTCGGGGCCGAGATCCCGCTCGATGAAATCGCTCGACGCGCCGGTGTCGGCAATGCGACGCTCTACCGTCACTTCCCGGATCGCCTGGACTTGATCCACCACGTCACGCTCTCCGTCATGGACCGCACCGCGGACAAGGCGGAGGCCGCGCTCACCGAGGAGCCCGACGCCTTCCAGGCGTTGCGGCGCTTTGTGTTCGCGGCGGTCGAGGAGCGGATCGGTGCCCTGTGCCCGCTGCTCTCGGACGGTGTCGACAAGGACCACCCCGACCTGCTCGCAGCGCGCGGGCGCCTGGAGGGGGCCGTCGAGGCCCTGATGGGCGCCGCGCGCGACAGCGGCCAGCTGCGTACCGACATCGCCGTCGGTGACCTGATGGTCGCGCTGACTCAACTGACACGGCCGCTGCCCGGAAGCGGCTGTACGGACTTCGACCGGTTCGTGTACCGGCACCTGCTGCTGTTCCTGGACGGACTGCGGGCGCCGGCACGCTCTGAACTGCCCGGTTGCGCGGCCACGCTGGAGGACCTCCGGCACAGCTAGCGGACCACACGGGGGAAGAAAGAAACACGGGGGAAAGGAAGAAACATGGGGAACAACGGGGAACGCGGGGGAGCCCAGGCCCGGCTGGGGCTAGGTCCGACCGGGCCGGCGCCCAGGCGGGCCGGGGCCCAGGCGGGCCAGGGGTCAGGAGGGCCAGGGCCCGGTCGGGGACGCTGACGCCGATCGTCGGCTGACGCTGACCATCAGCTGACGTCGACCATCAGCTGACGTCGATCATCGGCAGACGTTGATCACCGGCAGGCGTCGGCCGACGCTGACCATCAGCCGAAGCCGAAGCCGAAGCCGAAGCCGAAGCCGAAGCCGAACGACGGCCGAGGCCGACCGACGCCGACCGCCAGCCGAAGCCGAACGACGGCCGACCACTGACCGACGCCGACCACCGACCGACGTCGACCATCAGCCGAAGCCGAACGACGGCCGACCACTGACCGACGCCGACCACCGACCGTCGCCGACCACCGACCGTCGCCGACCACCGGCCGACGCCGACCGCCAGCCGAAGCCGACCATTGGCCGAGGTTGACTGCCAGCCGAAGCCCGACCACCGGCCAGGGCCGACCACCGGCCAAAGCCGACCACCGGCCAAAGCCGATCCCTGGCCGAAGCCGACCACCGGCCAAAGCCAATCCCTGGCCGAAGCCGAACGCCAGCCGACGCCGACCATCAACCGACGCCGACCACCGTCCGGCGACAGCCGACCCACGGCTTCGCCGCCCGGCCGAAAAACGCGGCCACCCGGCCACCGCCCCTCACCACACCCGCCACGGCACCCGCTACAACACTCATCACCACAGCCACCACAACGCCCACCTCAACATCCGCTGCAACACCCACCACAGCTCTGCCCCGGCCATCCCGGCGGCGGCCCCAGCCGCCCCCGCCCGGCCATACCGCAAGCCGATCAACGCCTGATCAACACACGTTCAACACCAAATCAACACCACAACAGCACCGACTTCCTCACTTACGCACACCGCACCGGCTCACGCCCACATCCCGCTTCTCGCTCACGCACCACTAGGTGGACCCACCCATGTCTGAATCGGCCACGAACGTCGATCCCCGGCGCTGGAAAGCGCTCATATTCATCGCCCTGGCGCAGCTCATGGTCGTGCTCGACGCGACGATCGTGAACATCGCGCTGCCCTCCGCCCAGGCCGACCTCGGCATTTCCGACGCCAACCGGCAGTGGGTCATCACGGCGTACGCGCTCGCCTTCGGCGGCCTGCTGCTGTTCGGCGGACGCGTCGCCGACCTGTGGGGCCGCAAGCGGACCTTCATCATCGGCCTGGTCGGCTTCGCGCTGGCCTCGGCCCTCGGCGGCGCCGCGTCCAACGAGGGCGTCCTGCTCGGCGCCCGCGCCCTCCAGGGCGTCTTCGGCGCGCTGCTGGCGCCGTCGGCGCTGTCGCTGCTCGCGGTGACGTTCACCGAGGCGCGGGAGCGGGCCAAGGCGTTCGGCATCTTCGGTGCCATCGCCGGTGGCGGCGGTGCCGTTGGTCTGATCCTCGGCGGCGTCCTGACCGAGTACATGAACTGGCGCTGGACCTTCTTCGTCAACATCCCGTTCGCCGTGGTCGCCGCGGCCGGCGCGCTGCTGGTGATCCGCGAGCCCGCGGGCAGCCGCAACCCGTCCCGCCTGGATGTGCCCGGCGTCATCCTGGCCACCCTCGGCCTGGTGTCCCTGGTCTACGGCTTCACGCGCGCCGAGTCCGACGGCTGGGGCGCCGGGATGACCATCGGCCTGTTCGTGGCCGCGGCCGTGCTGCTCGCCGCGTTCGTGCTGGTCGAGTCGAAGGTCAAGTCCCCGCTGCTGCCGCTGCGGGTGCTCACCGACCGTAACCGCGCCGGTGTCTACACATCGCTGGGCCTGGCCGTCATCGGCATGTTCGGTCTGTTCCTGTTCCTGACCTACTACATGCAGATCGTGAAGGGCTACACGCCGGTCACGACCGGCCTGGCCTTCCTGCCGATGATCGTCGGCATGATCACCGGCTCGACGCAGATCGGCGCCCGGCTGATGACCCGCGTCCGGCCGCGGCTGCTGATGGCCCCGGGCTTCCTGCTCGCCGCCGTCGGCATGCTGATCCTGACCCAGATCGACCTGGACACGTCCTACGCGGCGCACATCCTGCCCGCGTTCCTGCTGCTCGGGCTCGGTATGGGTACGGCGTTCATGCCCGCGATGTCGCTGGCCACGCACGGCGTCCAGCCGCGGGACGCGGGTGTCGCCTCGGCGATGGTCAACACCTCTCAGCAGGTGGGCGGCGCGATCGGTACGGCCCTGCTGAACACCATCGCGGCCAGCGCGACCACCGCGTACGCCACCTCGCACGCGAAGAGCGCGCCCTCGGTGGACCTGCTGAAGCTGGAGTCGATGGTGCACGGCTACACCTCCGCGATCTGGTGGGCGGTCGGCATCCTGGCCGTGGCCGCGGCCATCGCGTTCACCATGGTCACCACCGGCAGCCAGGGCGGCGGACCGGTCGCCCGCTCCGGCGACGACGCGGACGCGGCGGCAGGCACCGACGCGGAGGCGGACGTACCGGTTCCGGTCATGGCGCACTGATCACGCCGACTGATCACAGTGGGCAGATCGCGCCGACTGGTCATGGTGCGCTGAGCGCGCAGCACTGATCACGGTGCGCCGAGCGCAGATGTACGGGCCGGTGGCCGCACGGCCACCGGCCCGTACGCGCGCCCGAACCCAACCGAACCGGCCCGGCGCCGGCCCGCCCCCCCCCGCTCCTCAGCGGAGCCAGGGCAGGTCGGCGCCTTGCGGTTGCAGGCCGTCGGCCACCGTGCGGCAGATGTCGGCCAGCTGGCGGACCTGCTCGGGGCTGAGCCGGTCGAAGAGGGCCGCCCGTACGGCGGAGACATGGCCGGGCGCGGCCTTCTCCAGGACGCGCAGGCCCTCGTCGGTGAGGACGGCGTTCTGGCCGCGCTTGTCCGAGGAGCAGTCCTCGCGCCGGACCCAGCCGCTCTTCTCCAGGCGGGCCACGGCGTGCGACAGCCGGGAGCGGGTGATCTTGGCGTTCTGGGCCAGTTCGGTCATCCGCAACCGGCGCCGGGGCGCCCGGGAGAGCTGGACGAGCAGCCCGTAGTAGACGTGCGGCATGCCCGCGTCACGCTGGAGCTGGCGGTCGAGATGGTCCTCCAGGAGCGTGGTGGCATGCAGGTACGACTGCCAGGCGTACTGCTCTTCGTCGCTGAGCCAGCGCGGCTCGCCTGCGGGTTCGTTGCTCATACCATCCACTGTCTCACCGCTCCGTCATTTCTTGAAGTTTTAACTAAGGGTGACGAGCAGGAAATGCGCAGGTGAGCCACCGTACGTGGGACTTACATGAGGCTTCCGGGCTTTTCAGGAACGCTCTGAAACAAGGCCGAACCATTCAGGAATCGGCGGGAATCAGCTGCTGAGCGCGCACCGCGGCGGTCAGAGCCCGATCGGCGCCGTGCGCCTCGCCGCCCGCGCCACCGCCCGCGCCGTCGTCACTCTCCGCGGACCACTTCGCCACGTCCAGCGCGGTGTCGGACATCTTGATGACATGTTCGTCGCCGTGCCGCGCCGCCCGTTCGAAAACCTCCTCGGCGACGAGCCGGCCACCTTCCTCCAACGGCGACTGCACCTCGGCGGCCGAGTAGACCGACGTGATCGCCGCGCTCGCCGTCCAGACCGCGCCGAGCGAGACCGCCCACAGCTCGCGGGGGAGCGCGGGCAGGGTGCGCAGGACCGCGTTCGGGGCGGTGGCGGTGTGCACCATCAGGACGCCGTGCCCGTACCCGTGGTCGAGGTAGTGGTGCACGGTGGCCCCGACGAGTGCGGTGAGCCGGTCGCGTACGGCGTCGGGGTCGTCCGCCGGTACGTGCAGCGATTCGGCGGTGGCCGGCCAGCCGGGCGTACCGGGCAGCTGGGCCAAACCGTCCAGGGGCAGCACCTGCTGGTCGGCGACGCGCGGGAGGGCGGCCAGCGCTTCGGCGGGCGAGGCGGTGCCGGTGGGGTTCACGGAGACCGGCAGGGTGGTGTGCCGGGCGGCCCAGTAACCGAGGGCGTGCGCCAACTCCGCGATGCGCGGCGCCTCTTCGCCGTCCTCAAGGAGTGTGCGTACGACATGGCCGACGCGGATGACGGGGTGCGTCGCGGCCCCGGCGATGCCGGGCAGTAACCGCGGCCACCACTCGGCGAGCACGTCGCGCCACGGACGTTCGGCGACGAGCCGGGTGAAGTACGCCGTCCAGTCGGAGACCCGGCGCGGATCGCCCAGCGCCTCGTGCCAGTTGGCGTCGGTGACCGTGCCCTGGAGGCTCGGCACGTCCTCCAGTTTCTCCTCGTAGTGATCGAGCCAGCGGTGCACGGAACCCGCCTGCCCATGCCTGACCAGCGCCTCCACGGCCATCGGCCCATGGTTGGCGAGGAAGCCCTGGAACTCCGGGCCCGATCCGTGCAGGCGCTCCAGGGCCTCGTCGAGAATTCCGCTCGTGATGTCCATGCGCCGAGGCTAGGCGGGCGGTCCGGGCGCGGTAACGGACGGCGGTCCTACGCCCCGGTACGGCGATGGTCGTACGGCCGGGGGACGGGCGTAGGACCCTCTGCGCCAGACCCGACGCGATACCCGACAGGAGGTGTCGGGTATCGGCGGGAGGGTGAGCGCATGGCGAGCGACAGCACGGGTACGGGTACGGGTACGGGTACGGGTACGGGTACGGGTACGGGTACAGGCGTGAATACAGGCCGGGGTACAGCCACACCCACAGGCGTGAGCTGGGCCGGTTTCGTGGCCGCGCAGCCGGAGGCGGCGGGGCGGGTGGAGGCGCGCTTCGGGGCGTACCGGCACCACGTCCTCGGGACGCTCCGCCGCGACGGCTCGCCGCGTCTGACCGGCATCGAGGCGGACTTCCGCGCTGGCGAACTGTGGCTGGGCATGATGGCGGCCTCCCGCAAGGCGCTGGACCTGCGGCGCGACCCGCGCTTCGCGTTGCACACCAACCCGGGGCCGGGCACGGACCTGGCGGGCGGCGACGTACGGGTCGCCGGGCGGGCCGTGGAGGTGACCGACCCGGCGGTGCTCGCGTGGTACGTGGACGAGACGAAGCCGCCGGAGCCGTTCCACCTGTTCCGGGCGGAGCTGACCGAGGTGGTGCGTACGTACGTGGAGGACCCGCACATCGTGCTGGAGATCTGGCGGCCCGGCGGCCCCCTGCGTGTCATCCGGCGGGGCAACGGGGCCGAGCCGCCCGAGGTCACGGTCGTTTCCGGGTGAGCCGGAGCGGGCGCGCGCCCCTTCAGGTCGCGGTGATCTGGAAGGTGCAGCTGCGGCGGCTGCCGTAGTCGGACGCGAAGGCAAGTACGTAGCCCTGCTCGGTGACCATCAAGCCCTCGCAACTGCTGTAACCGCGTGGCGTGCCCAGGTCGACGAACTTTCCGTTCCGCCACAGGCAGGCCCGCCAGGAAGACCCGTCCGCGGAGTAACGGCCCGCGATCTCACGGCGGTTGTTGATGCCCAGCGGCCACACGTCCCGCTTGCCGCTGGTGGGCAGCCGGGTCATCCGGCCCTCGCTCCACAGGAAGGGGAGGTGCCCGTCGGCGGTGTGGCTGATGCCGATCACGTCGCCGAGGTCGTTCATGGACTGGCGGGTGAAGGAGAGATCGATGCCGTACGGGCCCAGCGTGCCCAGGTCGGTGAGCCGGCCGTCCTGCCAGATGAAGGCGCGCGCAAAGCCGCCGCCCGAGGCCGGGCGGTAGGTGCCGAGGACCTGGCCCCGGGCGTTGAGGCCGGTGAGTCCTGAGATGCCCAGCGGGGTCAGGTCGGTGGCGGTACGGCCGTCCCAGAAGAACGCGTACGTGGTGCCGGAGTCGTAGACGCTGCTGATCAGCTGCCCGCTGTCGTTGAAGCCGCGCGGATAGACGCCGCTGGTCTGCCCCGCGGGCGGCACGATCTCGGTGCGGGCGCCGCTCGCCAGGTCGTACACGAAGCCGCGGTAGGGCAGGGCGGGGCGCTCCGAGGAGCGGTAGACGACCTGGCCGCGGTTGTTGAGGTAGTGGGCGCGGCTGTCCCGGTAGCGCGGGTCGGTCTCCAGGAATACGGGCTCCGCGGCCGCGCCCCCGGGCCAGGCGGCGGCGGTCTGCAGGTCCTCCGGGCCGCCCCGGTGACTGCCCGCGAGCTGCCCGTTGTCGTTGATCGCCTCCAGGTAGAGGCTGCCGCCGGAGGCGGGCGGCCGGGCCGTGGTCAGCCGCCGGTTCGCCCAGACCAGCGCGTTGGCGGTGCCGCCCATCGTGCCCGAGGAGCCGATCACGTGCCCGTGCCGGTTCAGGTCCAGCGGCTGCCACATGTGGAAGCCGTCCGGGTCGCCCACAGGGGTGGAGGTCACGCGGCGGGGCGTGCCGCGTACGGCCGCCGTCGCCGGGGTGGTGCCGGCGACGGCGGTCAACGCTCCGAACACGGTGGCTGCCAGTAAGGAGCGCCTGCTGACATACGGGGATCTCTGGTGTCTCGGCATGACGGCAGGGTGGCAGCCGTGCCGGAAGAACGGGACCCCTGTAGGCGCGTGCTCAGTTGGACGGGTGCGGGTGGCGGTGGGCCCGGCGCGGGCGGTGCTCGCCGTGGGGCTCGCGGACGCGGTGGGTGCGGAAGATGTACAGGGAGACGGCGAACATCACCGCGCCCATGACCGCTCCCATGCGCACCGACTCCAGGGTGGTGTGCCCGGCCGTGCCGGAGATGCTGTAGAGGTAGCCGATCGCGGTGCCGAAGAACGCTCCGTACGCCAGCGCCCGTACCTCCGTGACCAGGGTCGACTGGACCCGTACGAGCAGCAGGCCGAGCACGCCGCTGACGACGGCCGTGATCAGGCCCAGCAGCCAGGCGTGGCCCAGCGAGGAACCGCTCGTGCGGTCCACGAAGACGGTCCACAGGCCGTAGAGCAGTGCCGCGGCGACGGGCAGGGCCACGGCCGTGGTGGACCTGCCGTGCGGCCCGGAGGCCGCGGCCGGGTTGTCCGGGTGTACCGAGGTGTCCGGGTGTACCGGGGTGTCCGAGTGCGCTGTGTACGGCTGCGACGCGTCCCGCGACTGCGGGCCGGCGGTCGCGCCGTGCCGGTGGGCGGGCGTCTGCATGACGGGCTCCTCTCACTCGCCCCGTCTTCCAGGCCACACCCGGGTACCGCGAGCGTCAACCGGAGGAGCCGGTGCCCAGGTGTTTCTCGTACCAGGCGACGTCCCAGTAGCGCCCGAATTTGCGGCCGACCTCGCCGTACGTACCGACGTGCCGGAAGCCGAAGCGGGCGTGCAGCCGGACGGACGCCTCGTTGGGCAGGGCGATGCCCGCGTACGCGCGGTGCACGTCCTCGCCGGCCAGCGCCTCGAAGAGGGACTTGTAGAGCAGCGTGCCGACGCCGCGGCCCGCGGCCCGCGGCGCGCAGTAGACGCTGACCTCGACCGAAGTGGAATAGGCGGGCTTGATCCGGAAAGGACTACTGGTCGCGTAACCCAGCAGCCGCCCACCGTGATCCGCGGACCGCCCGTCGCGCGCCCGCGCCCCGTGCGCCCGCTCCTGAGCAACCAGAAGGCGGTGGGGGCCGTCTACAGGGTGGGAGAGCAACCACGAGCGGCGCTGCTCGGGGGTGAAGGGCTCCGTGTCGAATGTGATGGTCGTCTCACGGACGTAGTGGTTGTAGAGGTCCGTGAGGTCCCCGAGATCAGCCTCGGTGGCCGGTCTGACCTGCACTTCCCGGTACTCCGACGGCATCCGCCCTCCTTGGTGGGGATGCAGGGTACTGCATGATCACGAAAATGGGTGCGCGGCGTGGGAATTCTGTCCGGATTCCAGCCGTTGTTTCCTTCGGAAGGGGTACCCGGAGGCCAGACCGCACCCGGTGTCCCACCGCCACCATCCCGCGACCGACTCACGCAGACTCATCGCAAGGGAGCACACGCATGGCAACCCGTGCCGTCGCCCGTCGTCAGGCCACCAGCAGCGGTGCCGACGGGACCAACAGTGTTCGCGCCGTAGGCGGGGAGATCGCCGACCGCGACCTGGTCGGCATGTACCTCGACGAGATCGCGCGTACCCCTCTGCTCGACGCCGCCCGTGAGGTCGAGCTGTCCCAGACGATCGAAGCGGGCGTCTACGCCCGGCAGATCCTCGACGGAGTCGTCGAGGACGGCAACGCGGCCGGTGCCACCCGTGCGGAGCTGGAGGCCCTGGCCGAAGAGGCGGAGAAGGCCAAGGACATCTTCATCCGCTCCAACCTGCGCCTGGTCGTGGCGGTCGCCCGCCGCTACCCGCGCTCCGGCCTGCCCCTGCTCGACCTGATCCAGGAGGGCAACGCGGGCCTGGTCCGCGCGGTCGAGAAGTTCGACTACGCCAAGGGCTTCAAGTTCTCGACGTACGCGACGTGGTGGATCCGCCAGGCCATCACCCGCTCCATCGCCGACCAGTCGCGCACGATCCGGCTGCCCGTCCACCTCGTGGAGGAGCTGGGCCGCATCCGCCGTGTCCAGCGCGAGTTCAACCGGGAGAACGGCCGCGACCCCGAGCCCGCCGAGGTCGCCCAGGAGCTGGGCTCCACGCCCGAGCGCGTCACGGACGTGCTGGACTGGGCGCGTGACCCGGTCAGCCTGAACATGTCGGTCGACGACGAGGGCGACACCCAGTTCGGCGACCTGCTGGAGGACACCTCCGCGGCCTCGCCCGAGCAGTCCGTCCTGACGCTGCTGCGCAGCGAGGAGCTGGAGGACCTGATCGACCGCCTCGACCACCGTACGGCCTCGATCATCAAGGCCCGGTACGGCATCGAGGACGGCCGCGAGCGCACCCTCACCGAGGTCGGCAAGCAGCACGGCCTGACGCGCGAGCGCATCCGGCAGATAGAGAAGCACGCACTGCTGGAGCTGAAGCGGATGGCGCGCGACACGGGGTTCGACGCGGCGGCGTAAGGGCGCACGCCCTGCGCCCGTGCTCCCCGTCGGTGGTGGCCTGACGTGGGTTGATGTGCGGCCGTCCGCGCACCCCGAGTAATTCCTGACCCCTTCCCCCATAGACGAGCCCCGGTGCCGCTTCCCCCCTTCGGTACCGGGGCTCTTTGCTGCCCAGCAATGCCCGTTTGTGTTGGTCGCGGGTCCGAGTGTGTTTACTTCCTGGCCTGTCAGTCGTACCTTTGGCGTGAAACCACACGGTCGGGCATGAGGCAGGCGTAAATCACCATGTACGCAGCGGAGCGGCAGCAGGAGATCCTGCGACTGGCGCGCGAGGGCGGGCGGGTCGACGTGCTCTCGCTCGCCGAGGAGTTCCAGGTCACCGCCGAGACCGTTCGCCGGGACCTGAAGGCCCTGGACCGGGCCGGGCTGGTGCGCCGGGTGCACGGCGGCGCCATCCCCGCCGGGCGCCTGGACTTCGAGCCGGACCTCGCCGAGCGGGACACCGTCGCCGCCGACGAGAAGCAGCGCATCGCGCGGGCCGCGCTCGCCGAGCTGCCCGGTGGCTCCGCGCCCGGCAGCGTGATCCTCGATGCGGGCACCACGGCCGCCCGGATCGCCGCCGAACTGCCGCTGGAGGCCGAGCTGACCGTCGTCACGCACGCCCTCCCGGTCGCCGCGCGGCTGGCCGACCACCCCGGCCTGACCCTGCACCTCGTAGGCGGCCGCATCCGGCACCGTACCCGGGCCGCCGTCGACGAGTGGGCCCTGCGCGCCTACCGCGAGATCAACGCGGACGTGGTGTTCCTGGCGACCAACGGCTTCTCCCTGGAAGGCGGCCTGACCACCCCCGACCTCGCCGAGGCGGCCGTCAAGCGGGCGGCGGTCGCCGCGGCCCGGCGGGTCGTGCTCGTCGCGGACAGCAGCAAGTTCGGGCAGGTCCACTTCGCCCGCTTCGGCGGACTCGACGACGTGGACCTGCTCGTCACCGACACCGGGCTCAGCCCCGACGACGCCCTCGCCATCGAGCGCGCGGGCACGGAAGTAGTGCGCGCATGATCCTCACCGTCACCCCCAACCCCAGCCTGGACCGTACGTACGAGATCCCGACGCTGGAGCGCGGCGCCGTGCTGCGCGCCACCGCCGACCGGATCGACCCGGGCGGCAAGGGCGTCAACGTCTCCCGGGCCGTCGCGGCGGCCGGGCACCGCACGCTGGCCGTGCTGCCGCTCGGCGGCCCGGCGGGCGCGGCGCTGGGCGATCTGCTGGCGGCGGAGGGCATCGAGGTCGCGGGCGTACCGGTGGCCGGGCAGACCCGGTCGAACATCTCCGCCGTCGAACCGGACGGCACCCTGACGAAGATCAACGCGGCGGGCCCCGAACTGTCGGCGGACGAGTCGCGGGCGCTGCTGGAGACCGTACGCACCCGGTCGGCCGGGGCGGACTGGATCGCCTGCTGCGGCAGCCTGCCGCGCGGACTGGCCCCCTCCTGGTACGCCGAACTGGTCGCCCAGGTGCACCGGGCCGGAGCCCGGATCGCGCTGGACACGTCCGGACCGTCGCTGACCGCCGCCCTGGCGGCCCGCCCCGACGTCGTCAAGCCGAACGCGGAGGAACTCGCCCAGGCGGTGGGCCGCCCGCTGCGCACCGTCGGCGACGCGGTCGAGGCCGCGCGCGAACTGCGGAAGCTCGGCGCGGGCGCGGTGCTCGCCTCCCTCGGCGCGGACGGGCAGCTGCTCGTGGACGCGGACGGCGAGCGGTTCGCCTCCGCGCGGGTCAGGGCCGTACGCAGCAACGTGGGCGCGGGCGACGCGTCGCTGGCCGGGTTCCTCGCGGCGGGCGGCGTCGGCGTACGGGCGCTGGCCTCGGCCGTGGCGTACGGGGCGGCGGCGGTGCAACTGCCGGGCAGTGCGATGCCGGTGCCGAAAGATCTGGATCTTTCGGCGGTTCTGGTGGGCGACACCGTGCCGGTGGGGCTGGAGCTGCGGGAGCCGGCGGGATGAGCGTTCCGGGCCGGTTCACGTGTTATCGCTTCGCTCGTCCTCAAACTCCCCCAGCTGGACGCTGGGAGGGGCCCCCGGACGGGCTGGATGTGGCTGAGATGGACTCGCCCCTGCCGGAGTCGGCCGGGTCGGGTGTGAGCGGGGCGGGGTTTGAGCGGGCCGGTTCCCACCGGGGCCGGGCGTGGACGTGGAGCGAGCGAAGGAGCCCGCGATGAGTGAGCTGATCACCGCGGAACTGGTCGATCTGGACCTGTCCGCCGGGAGCAAGGAGGCGGCGGCGCGGTCGCTGGCCGAGCGGATGGCCGGGCTGGGCCGGGTCACCGATCTGGACGGCTTCCTCGCGGACGTGGCCGCGCGCGAGGCCCAGATGCCGACCGGCCTGGACGGCGGCATCGGCATACCGCACTGCCGCAGCGCGCATGTCACCGAGCCGACGCTCGCCTTCGGACGCAGCGCCGCCGGGATCGACTTCGGCGCCGCCGACGGCCCGGCCGACCTGGTCTTCCTGATCGCGGCACCGGCGGGCGGCGACGCCGACCACCTGTCGATCCTGTCGACGCTGGCCCGGCACCTGATGGACGAGGAGTTCACGGGGGCGCTGCGCAGGGCGGACGATCCGGCGGCGGCTGCGGCGCTCATCCGGGGCGAGGAGCCGGAGGCCGTAACGGAGGCGGAGGCCGGGCCCGAGGCGGAGGCCGCAACCGAGCCTGCGGCGGCAACCGAGCCTGCGGCAGAGCCCGAGCCTGCGGCGGAGTCCGAGCCCGCCGCCCCCTTCAAGATCGTCGCCGTCACCTCCTGCCCCACCGGCATCGCCCACACCTACATGGCCGCCGAAGCGCTGGCCAAGGCGGGCAAGGAAGCCGGGGTCGAACTGGTCGTGGAGACGCAGGGGTCGGCCGGGTTCAAGCGGCTGGACCCGGAGGTCGTGGCCGCAGCGGACGGCGTGATCTTCGCGCATGACGTGGAGGTGCGGGACAAGGCGCGGTTCGCCGGGAAGCCGACGGTCGACGTGGGGGTGAAGGCCGGCGTCAACCGGCCCGCCGAACTGATCGCGGAGGTACGGGAGAAGGCCGCGCGCGGCGACGTCTGCGTACCCGCGGCGGCCGGGCCCGCCCCCATGGACCGGGACGGCGAGGCGGGCGACGGCTTCGGCACGCGGCTGCGCAAGTGGCTGATGACCGGCGTCAGCTACATGGTCCCGTTCGTCGCCGCGGGCGGCCTGCTGATCGCGCTGGCCTTCGCGATCGGCGGGTACGGGATCAACAAGGCGCCGTCCGTCGCCGAGCACTTCGTGTGGACCGAGTCCGCGAGCTGGGCGGCGCTGCTCTTCCAGATCGGCAACGTCGCCTTCGGCTTCCTCGTCCCCGTACTGGCCGGCTTCATCGCGTACGGCATGGCCGACCGGCCGGGCCTGGTGCCGGGCTTCGTCGGCGGCGCGATCGCCCTGACCGTCAACGCGGGCTTCCTCGGCGGCCTGATCGCCGGACTGATCGCGGGCGCGGTGGTGATGGCGGTCCAGCGGGTCCGGGTGGCGCCCGCGCTGCGCGGCATCATGCCCGTGGTCGTCATCCCGCTGATCTCGTCGGCCGTCGTCGGGTTCCTGATGTTCCTGGTGGTCGGCAAGCCCATCGCCGCGCTCCAGAAGGCGCTGACCGACTGGCTGAGCGGGCTGTCCGGCGCCAATGCGGTCATCCTGGGCGTCATCCTCGGCCTGATGATGACGTTCGACCTCGGCGGCCCGCTCAACAAGGTGGCCTACGCGTTCGCGGTGGGCGGCCTGGCCAACCCCAACGACGGCAGCCTGAAGGTGATGGCCACGGTGATGGCGGCGGGCATGGTGCCGCCGCTGGCGATGGCGGTGGCCACGACCGTGCGCGGCCGGCTGTTCACCCGTACCGAGCGGGAGAACGGCAAGGCGGCCTGGGTGCTGGGAGCCTCCTTCATCACCGAGGGCGCCATCCCGTTCGCGGCGGCCGACCCGCTGCGCGTCATCCCGTCCGCGATGGCGGGCGGCGCGGTGACCGGCGCCCTGTCGATGGCGTTCGGCTGCACGCTGCGCGCCCCGCACGGCGGTGTCTTCGTGGTGCCGCTGATCGGGCAACCGCTGCTGTACCTGGTGGCCGTGCTGACCGGTACGGCGGTCACCGCGGCGCTGGTCGCCCTCCTGAAGGGCCTGCGGAAGACGGACGCGCCCGCGGTCGCCGCGCCGGAGGCGACGGCGGTCGCGGGGGAGCCGGCCGGAGTCTGACGGCACGGACGCGCAACGACGGTGGCCGGTCCCCCCGCGGGGGGACCGGCCACCGTCGTATCGCTACGGAGCCACGGGATCAGCCCGCGCTGCCCGCCGTCCACTCGCTCCACGACATGTTCCAGCCGTTGAGACCGTTGTCCGGCTTCACGGTCCGGTCGGGCGAGTTCTTGACGACCACCACGTCACCGATGAGCGAGTTCTCGAAGAACCACTTGCCCGGGGTGTCGCCGCCACCGCCCTTGTTGTCCTGGAGGCCGACGCAGCCGTGGCTCGTCCCGGCCCGGCCGAAGATCGACGGGCTGCCCCAGTAGTTGCCGTGGATGAACGTGCCGGAGGAGGAGAGCCGCATGGCGTGCGGCACGTCCTTGATGTCGTACTCGCCGCCGAAGCCGACCGTCGAGCCGTCCATCCGGGTCTGGGTGAACTTCTCGGAGATGACCATCTGGCCGTTGTAGGTCGGGTTCTTCGGGCTGCCGCCGGAGATCGGGATCGACTTGACCGTCTTGCCGTCCCGCACCACCGTCATGGTCTGGGTCTTCATGTCGACGGTGGAGACCTGCGAGCGGCCGACGGTGAAGTTCACCGTCTTGGACTGCACGCCGGTGATGCCCTGGCCGCCCTTGACCCCGTCCAGG